>JAAFJK010000256.1:891-11150 GCA_013298105.1 Cytophagales bacterium | reverse complement strand
CCCACCCAAACCACGCAAATAACTTTTAATTGAAACACCCTGTTTTTGGCTTGGGTGGGGGTGAACCCCACCCCTACAATAAAATCATTCCGTTTATTTTTTACGTCTTGCTTAACATTTAACATTTAACATTTAACATTTAACATTTAACATTTAGCATTTAACATTTAACATTTAGCATTTAACATTTAACATTTAACATTTAACATTTAACATTTAACATTTAACATTTAACATTTAACATTTAACATTTAACATTTAACATTTTTTGTAAAATATTGATAATAAATAACTTATACTTGATAAATGTTCCCTGTTGAATGTTAAATGTTAAATGTTCCCTGTTGAATGTTCCTTGATAAATGTTCCCTGTTGAATGTTCCTTGATAAATGTTCCCTGATAAATGTTAAATGACACCTTTCCATGAACTACAACTACATTTACTTTTTAGGCATTGGAGGCATAGGCATGAGTGCGCTTGCACGTTGGTTCAAGCGCGAAGGCTATGCAGTGGCAGGCTATGACCGCACACCCACGCCCCTTACAACTACTTTGCAAGAAGAAGGCATTTTGGTACATTATGAAGATAGTCTGGAAACTATCCCCGCAGAAGTACAACAAAATGTAGCTACTTCGCTCATAGTTTGGACTCCTGCCATGCCTTCAGACAGTCCACAACTACAATATTTTCAAACCCACAACTATCCACTCCACAAACGCGCAGAAGTGTTGGGCTGGCTTACACGCGGTTATTTTACTATAGCTGTAGCGGGGACACATGGCAAAACCACTACCTCGTCCATGATTGCGCACATCTTACAACAATCGCCCCGCTCATGTACTGCATTTTTGGGAGGCATTGTCCAAAATTACCAATCCAATATGCTACTTTCGGCCCACGCAGGCAAGGAGCAAATCGTGGTAGTAGAGGCAGATGAATATGACAAATCGTTTTTGCAACTTGCCCCCAATGTACTTATCATTACTTCGCTTGATGCAGACCATTTGGACATCTATGGCTCAAGGGCGCAAATGCTTGAAACTTACGAAACCTTTGTACTTCGCCTTACCGAAACTGATACGTTGATTTTGCGCAAAGGGCTTGAGAAAGACTTGCCTACCGACCGCATCAAAGCCAACATAATCACCTACGGGCAGGCAAGTGAAGAAGCCATGGTAGAAATCCAAGATATGCAAAAAATAGACGGATTTTCTACCGCCACACTTTCTTTTGGGGCAGGCAAGGGCGATATTTTGCCTGTTTCGCTCGGTTTGCATGGACAATACAACATGGAAAATGCGGCTGCGGCTGTTACCGCTTGCAGAGAGTTTGTGGAGGCTGGACTGATACAGCAGAGCCTAAAGAGCTTTTTGGGGGCAGAAAGGCGTTTTCAGTATTGGCTCAAAACTCCCACCAAAACACTGATAGATGACTATGCGCATCACCCTACAGAAGTCAAAGCATTTCTAACGGCTGTCCGCGAAGTCTATCCAGCGCAACACATTACAGCTATTTTTCAGCCACATTTATACTCACGTACACGCGACTTTGCCGAAGATTTTGCACAAAGTTTTGCGCAAGTTGATGAGTTGATATTGTTGGATATTTATCCTGCGCGTGAGCTACCTATACTGGGCATCACGTCTGAGTGGCTTCTTGAGCAAATTCCGCTTGAAGCTCATTTGAAATCCAAAATCACGCTACTCAAGCAAAACCTCCTTGCCTACCTCCAGCCCCGAAAAGACCTCGAAATAGTCCTCACGATAGGCGCGGGAGATGTGAATAATTACTTGCCTGCCCTGAAAGAGCTTTTGGGATAAGGGATAAACTCCTTGTATTTTTTTGTTTTTTGGCTGTCCGACAATTTCTGAGGAAGTATTTTTGTGGTTGCCCTTTTTGTAAGTTTTTTGGAATAAAATGTGTGAAAATAGAAAGGGCAACCACAACGGATTGCCCCTACATTTTCGCTCTCTACAAAAATTGTGAGAGAACCATTATCGTTCCGCCTCTATTTTTGTCCTTTCAAAATCTTTTCGTACTTACTTGTGTTTGAAAGTATCTCGATGGCTTCTTTGATTTCAGGGTCTTGCTGAAGCGTAAATTCAGTTTGTCCTTTTTCCAAATAATACCGCGCCACGATTTCAGCTTCAAGTATTTGTTTGATTTCTTCTTTGAACTGCTGTAGTTCAGCTTCTTTGTTGTGAGAGGCTTTGTCTTTGAGTGCTTTGAGTTGTGCCTCTATGAGTTGGTAAGATTTTTCTTCTTTGGCTTTTTCCTCGATGGATTTGATGGTTTTTTCCACTTCGGTCGTGTAGTCATATTCTTTGCCACGAAGCCATTTTACAAAAGCCTGATAGTCTGCTTCAGTCATTTTGAATTTTTTAGCCTCTGCGATGGTGTTATTGGCAAGTGCGTATTCGTTGGCGTATTCAAAAATAAGGTTTTTATTGCGCAAACTATTCGTGATAGGTGCGAATTTTTTGACATCAAGGGCTATATCGGGGTCAAGTCCTACACCATCATAGACAGTGCGCCCTGATTTTTTGGTTTTGAACGCTCTTTTGAGTGAGTCCGCATTGCGTATTACAGAGCCATCTTCTTTGCGCTTGGCATAATCAATGGCTTGGATACAACGTCCGCTTGGGATATAGTATTTCGCTACCGTAACTTTGAGTTGAGAGTTGTAGGTAAGTGGGCGAGTGCTTTGCACCAAACCTTTGCCAAAGCTACGCTGACCTATCAATACACCTCTGTCATAGTCTTGTATCACGCCCGATACTATCTCTGCGGCAGAGGCACTGCGCCCGTTTATAAGCACTGCTATCGGAATTTCAGTGTCAAAAGGTGCGTTGAGTGCTTTGTAAGGCTTGTTCCATTCAGCTATTTTACCTTTGGTAGATACCACTTCGAGGTCACGGTTGATGAATAGGTTACAGATATTTACGGCTTCATTCAGAAGTCCGCCTGGATTGCCACGCAAATCAAGGATAACTTTTTTTGCCCCTTGTGTTTTAAGTTTTTCTACTGCTTCTTTTACTTCGCGTGAAGCCCCATTCGTGAAGTCTGTAAGTTGCACATACCCAATTTCTTGGTTTACCATACCAAAATAAGGCACGTTGTCTATTTTGATAGTTTCACGCGAGAGAGCGACTTCGCGCGAGGTCTGCTGTCCATACGAGCGAATCTCAAGGCGGACTTTGGTGCCAGCTTGCCCTTTTAGCAGTTTGCTTACCTGCGCGGTGGTCTTATCTTTTAGCTCTATGCCGTCTATTTTGACGATTTCGTCACCTATTTTCAGTCCAGCGTCATGGGCAGGATAGCCCTCATAAGGCATGATGATGGTGCTTTTGCCATCTTTTGTTACGACTGTTGCGCCCACACCGCCATATTGCCCTGTGTGCATGGTGCGGTAGTCTTCAATGTCGTCTTCGGGTATGTAGTTCGTATAAGGATCGAGCGAATTGAGCATGGCATCAATGCCTGTCCGCATGAGTGTATTCGGATTCACGTCATCTACATAGTACATATTGACTTCTTTGAATAAAGTCGTGAATATGTCCATGTTTTTCTGGATTTCGAAGTATTTATCTACTACTTTGAAGGCACTAAATAAGAATATTGCACTGAACAGTGTCATTAGCAATACTTTTCGCTTAAAAAAGCGACTGATTACTTTTTTCATAGATGTTTTAAAGGGAGTTATATGGTAAATAAACGAATATAAACTTAAAACTACTACTTTTTATTGAAAAAACAAAATTTTTATTGAAATTTTTAGCATTTTGTAGAAGGGTAGGGTTGAGGCACCAAAATATACACCTCAAAAAATGCTTTTGATGTGTACTCACGATAGCCTATCAGCAAATTTTACAATCTTCTCAATGCCTTGCTCAAGCGTTTCATAGCGTTTGGCAAAACAAAAACGAATCACTTTATTGTCATGAGGCGTACTGTAAAAGACCGAAACAGGAATAGTCGCCACGCCCACTTCGCGCGTAATGCGTTGTGTATAAACCGTATCGGGTTCTTGCGAAAGATGCCCATAGCTTACGAGCTGGAAATATGTACCCGCACAAGGCAATAGCTCAAAAGGCGTAGCCTTCAGCATTTCCCTGAATTTATCGCGCCGCTCTTGGTAGAAGGCAGGCAAGGTCAGGAACTCCTGACTATCTTTCAAAAATTCCGCCAACGCTACCTGCATAGGTGTAGAGGTAGAAAAAGTATTGAATTGATGCACTTTCCGAAATTCAGTCGTAAAATAAGCAGGTGCGATACAATAGCCTATTTTCCAGCCTGTAGTGTGGTATGTTTTGCCAAAAGACGATATTACAAAACTTCGTTCTCTCAGCGCAGGATATTTCAAAACGCTCTCGTGGCTTTGCCCATCAAAAATGATATGCTCATAGACCTCATCACTGATGACTACGATATTCGTTCCGCGTGTGATAGTTTCGAGATGCGCCATGTCTTCAGCCGTAAGGACAGCACCGCTTGGATTGTGGGGTGTATTGATTATGATGGCTTTGGTATGCGGTGTGATGGCTTGTTTTACCTTTTCCCAATTTACGCTGTAGGAAGGAAATTCAAGCGCAATGCCCACTGCCTTGCCTCCGAATAGCTCAATGGCAGGCAAGTATAAATCGTAAGCAGGCTCGAGTATGATGACTTCATCTCCCTTGCCTACCACGCAGGCAAGGGCATTAAAAAGTGCCTCACTCGCGCCTGAAACTACCGTAACTTCGCTCCCTGCATCTACCTTTGCACCATAGCAAAGTTCAGTCTTGCCTGCGATGGCTTCGCGGAGGGCAGGCAAGCCCCAAGTGTGTGCATATTGATTGAAGCCTTTGCGCATGGCTTCGTTTACCAAGTCGAGCATCTTTGGGTGCGCCTCAAAGTCAGGAAAGCCTTGAGAAAGATTGGTAGCCCCCACTTCGTTGGCAAGGGCAGTCATGACACTGAATATAGTCGTGCCTACACGCGGTAATTTGGATTCAAACATAGTACATTTTTGATGCAAATTTAGCCACAATCATGGAAAAAACAAGTTTTGTATGATTGCCGAAGTGTCCCGCTCAATGCTATCCATTAGACTTCTTGCGAAAGTGCTATTTCTGATACCTCAACCCTGCCCTTCTCCAAATGGAGAAGGGTTAAAAAGACTTTCGCAAGAAGTCTATTTAAAAACAAGGTTCTTAGAAATAATTTTCCAAGAACCACTTTTATCAAAGCTCTTTCAAAGTATGCAAAATATTACAGTCAGCCTCCCAGTTTTTTGTAGCGATTTGATAGCCTTTTTGGGTTTTGGTGATGACCAAAGTATGGGGCGAGCCTTTTGTTATTGTTTCCATTTTCAAATCTACAGTGCCATTGCGTATATATGATGCAATGGCTGATTCCAACGCGCCCCTCTCAGCTTTTATGGCACGAAGCTCGAATGTTTGTTGCGTGGGCGAAGCCATAAAGTTGCGCAAAATATTCCATTGTATAGCCTCATAGCTTGAATGTGGCGGTATTTCTCTCGTCCAGTCAGGCAAAGGTTCAGGCTCATTATTTACCCTTTTTTCCAAATCTTCCATACAAAACGCATAGATTTTTTGGTACAAAGGCGTTTGTTTGTAGTCTGTACTTACCACCAAAACAGGCGCAAGCACGTCATTGACATAGTTTCGGTTGTTTGTGGCAGAAAAATAACCACTTACCTTGCCTACCCAATCTGCGGACTCTGTGCCATAACCATTCAGCTCAAACAAGCAAATCAATATCTTTTGGATTTTGCGGTTGTGCTTAGCGGTAAGTTCTTTATCGACATATCCGCCGTACCCATTTTTGGGTAGTAGCTGGGCAGGCAAGTTCTTCAAATACTCAGGAAAAAGCAATATCTCGGCATCTGCAAAAGATTTCAAATTTGCATCTTTGCGCAAAACCGTAAAAAGTTCAGCCCAATACGCCCACGCGCCTACATCATCAGTCAGCATCAACTCTTGAAAGATTTGCCTGAAAGCCGAAGCGGGATAAAGCGCAATAAGTTTGCACCAATTCTCCAAAGTGATGGACTGAAAAAGGGGCGTAAGTTTGCTACAATCGGCTTGAAATCCTTTTTCATCTTCTAAGAAAAGCCACGCCTGCGCGAACCCATTGCCATCGGTTCGTTCGGCTTTGAAGTCTTTGGCAATTTGAATATTGCCCAAAAGTTTTTGGATATGATGTCTTGCCTCAAGTTCTTTGGCGGTGTTTTCGGTATAATAAGTGAGCCATTCCAGATTTTTGGTTAAGCTCAAGTTAGATAGGACTTGGTCATGTTTTTTTCTTGACCAAAGCACCATCGCGCCATAGTGATACCAATACTCCATAGTCATGCCTGCATTGCCTGTATAGCCTTCGGCTTCTTTTTCGAGTGGCTCATCTTCACCTAATATAGATTCGCTAAGTATTTCATCTTCCTTGAGATTCAAAGTACCCAAAGTAGGCAAGCCATCATTTGCCCAATTCTCAAGTCTGGTGTACTCGTCATAAATGTCATCACCCATAGAGGCATCAGCCAAATCTTCATCACTGTAGTCATCTTCGTCCCAATAGCTCCGCCTACCACGCTTTTTGGGTTTGATGCTATTATAGTCTATATTGCCTGACATATAATGCGTTACGAGTCCGAGCCGCATAAAAAAACCTGCCTGTTCAACCGCTTGTTGCATCATCTGTACGCGCGTATGGTCTGACAGTTTGAGGTGTTTATTGGAGAAATTTTCGGGCGTATATTGGTGTTCGAGCAAAATTATTTTGGTAGGTGTATCTTCTTCTTCGATAGTTTTTTCCCAAGTAGTCAATAAATCAGCTAATTGACCTACTTTGTCTTGATTCGCAGAAGCAGAATATTTAGTGTCTTTACTTTTTTGTAAAACATTGTAAACCAATGTGATACGATAGCCTTCACGCAAAGTGCGTATCTCGTGGTCGCAATCTGCATAAAACGCGGCGTAGGCAAGTTTATAATCTTGGGCTTGTGCCGACATATCTACTACAGTTTCTTGCCCCTGAAAACGCACCACCAGCTCGCCTCCTTCGTATTGGGCAGGCAAGGTGATGGAGAGTGTCGCAAACATATCAGGCTCTTTTTCAGAATCTTTGTGCCAAGTAAAAAAATCGCCTTTTTCATAAATTAGCAATTTGTAGAGTGAGGCATCGATGTCTTTGTCTGCCACACCGAGTTGTATGCGCACGTCTTCCAAAATGGAAGCCAAAGTTTTTTTCCACTCTTTGTTTTTGAAAGATACCATTTTAGCATCAATTTCCCATGCTTTGCGTACCTTGTCATCTAAGAGTGTTTTGCTTCCTTTGCCAAAGGGAGCTTTTTGGGCTATGGCTATCAAGCCTTGCGCTTGCAATGGCGTGATGGGTAGAGCCACTTCGCCAAAACCTTTGACTTCTAAGCCTATAGGCATAAAGTCTTTCGCACCTGTGGCTACGAACTTGCCTGTGCTTTTGATATTTTCTAAAAAATTGAGGATTTCTTCTTCAATAGCTTTCATGTGGCAAAAATAAATACTTTTTGGAAATATTTTCAAAATGCCTTGATTTTATTTTTTCTTACGTATCATAGCAAAGTAATACTATCTAAAAAAACTATTTTATTGAAAAATAGTTACATATAGTAGGAATGATGTAAGTTTTTGATTACTTTTGCGCACTTAAACCGAACACACCAAAAAATTGAAACGCTTAGTTCTTGTTTTTTTAGTATATATAGTTTCCTTGCCTGCCCTCTATGCGCAATGTCTAAAAATAGACAGTCTGCGCTTATTGCTTGCATTGCCCAACCTTTCTGATACTGCCCGCATCAATACGCTGAATGTACTTGGGCAAGAGTTTTTATTGAATAAACAATATTTTTATGCCTCCAATACGGCTTTACAAGCCTATCAATTAGCCCAAGCCAAAAACTATAAAATAGGCATGGGCGATGCCCTCCTCACTACAGGCAAAGTGAATTACCAAAGTGATGATGTCCGCAAAAGAGATACAGAATGTATCCCCAACTACAATAAAGCCCTCGAACTTTTTACAGAAGTCAAAGCAAATGACCGCATAGCGATAGCTTATAGAACACTTGCTGAATATTACAACAATATGTCTTATCAGCAAAGCGAATACGAGCAACAAGCCCTTGACAGCTATTTGCTCTACCTCCAAGCGGCTGAAAAATCAGGCGATAAGGTTTCACTTGCCGAAGCCTACGAAACAGTGGGCTACTTGTATGAAAAATTGGGCAACGACAAAAAAAGTACAGAGTATGTTTTGAAAGTCCTTAGTCTAAAGCAAGAACTTGAAAAACAAGGCGTGCGCAGTGCGCATCTTATCGCCAAAGCCCAAAATTTTTATAACCTCCAACTTGAAAATCAATACCTTTTCAACTATATACTCTTTGGAGGGGCTATTTTGTTGGGCGCGATAATACTTGTGTTGTATGTACTCCTTGCCTACAGATACAAAGCCCACAAACTCTTGCAACGCCAAAAAGAAGAAATCCAAATCCAGAAAGAAAATATAGAAGTAAAAAGTATCGAGCTTGAGCAACGCAACGAAGAAATATCTGCCCAGCGCGACCAGCTCGCGCAACAAACTACCCAGCTTGCGGCAGCACAAGTGGAAGTAAAAAAAGCCAACAAAATGCTTGAGAACCTTGTTACGAATCTTGAGCAACTTGTAGTCCAACGTACCGAACAGCTCCAAAAATCTAATCAACTGTTGCTCGATACAAACCGTGAACTCGATATTTTAATTTATAGAGCCTCGCACGACTTCAAAGGTCCCGTAGCCACACTTACAGGACTTTCACAAATCGGCAAAATGGAATGTCATGAGTTCTCACCTGCCATAGAGATATTGGACAAAATCGAGGGCGTGGTAGGCAAGATGGATAAAATGCTCGAAAAACTCCACCAAGTAAGTTATATCATAGGCAAAGAACTCGAACTTACCCCCATCAATTTGGCAGAAATCATAGAAAATAACACATTCGCGCTTGATAAACTACTCGAATCAAACCCTATAGAGATAGTAACGCATATACCCCCAAGTTTCAAACTTGATGCTGATGTAGAAATACTGGAAATGATGTTTGAGAATATCATAGAGAATGCCGCACTGTATCGTAGGCAAGATGCCTTGCCTGCCCCCGCGCTCTATATCAAAGCCGAAGCAGACGACAAGACAGCCACCATTACCATAGAAGACAATGGCATAGGCATATCGCGTGATTTCTTGCCCAAAACTTTTGAGATGTTCTCAAGAGGTACAGAGCTTGCCAAAGGCAACGGACTTGGACTATACGTAGTCAAGCAAGGACTCGAGCGACTATGGGGAAAAGAATCTATAGAAAGTGTCGAAAGTATGTACACGCGCATCACGCTTACCTTTGACAAAAAAGCTATGAATTTTGATTATCGTGCCACATTACTTGAAAGCTTAGATTGGGAAGAAGATACAATTTAAAATATTTTTTCAAAATAGCTTTGAAATTCATTTACAGCACTTTAACTTTGCACTCCCAATTAAAATCAACTCATCTTCAATAGTAATGACTAAAGCTGAAGTAATAACACTCATAGACGAATACCTTGCGCATAAGGTTACGCTTGTACCTACTCCTCTTGAGAAAGAGGCATTGACATTAGAAAAAGAACAAGTATCAGAAGTGATAGAGGCTTTTTTTGAAGTAATCAAAACCTCCATGGAAAAAGGCGAAAATGTATATATGCGCGGCTTTGGTAGCTTCGTGAACAAAAAACGCGCCCGCAAAGTAGCCCGCAATATCACTGCCAAAACTTCTATGGTCGTAGAAGCGCACTATATTCCAAGTTTCAAGCCTGCCAAAGTATTCATGGAGAAGGTAAAGAAAAGCGAAGCCCTCAAAGAACTCTTAGCCAATGAATCGTAGTCAGCTCGTACTTTTGGGCATCGCATTACTGACTGTAGTGGGTATTTATCAATTACCCAAAGCCGTAGTAGCCAAAAAGAGCGAAACACCCGCCAACACTACACCCAAAACCACTGAAAGCAAAGAAGCGCACCAAGCCGCACTTGACAATACACAAAGCAAAAAATTGGAAAAGTGGAAAAAAGCTATCCAAGAAAGCCAAGTTGTCGAAAAAAAGCGTATCTTTGCAGACTCAATCGCCATGCTATTCAAACAAATCAATAAAATAGACAGTGCGGCATACTATTATGAGCAAGCCTTGCAAGGACAAGAAGACGTTACTT
>JAAFJK010000256.1:0-881 GCA_013298105.1 Cytophagales bacterium | reverse complement strand
CAGTATCGGTTGATGTAGAACGTGCCAATAAGTACGGTGCGCAGGCAAGGAAGGGGTATGAGAAAATCTTAGAAACGAATCCCAAACTATATAAAGCAAAGATAAATGCGGCTATGACGTATGTAAGCGTACCGTCAAAAGAAATGACTGCCGCCCTTTCTTTGCGTGAAGTTTTGGCAGACGACCCCAAGAACGAACTCGCACTTTTCAATTTGGGTTTGCTTTCTATTCAAACCAATCAGTTTGAAAAAGCAGTGGCAAGATTTGATACACTTTTGCAGATAAATCCTGCGCATATAGAAGCAAAGATGATGTTAGCCGAATGTCTTTTGAATAAGCCTACGCCCGACCGCATACGCGCCAAACGAATTTTGACAGAAATAAGCCAAACCACAGCCGATTCTTTGGGTATGTACCGACAGATTGCCAAAGAAACGCTGGATAAAATGAAGTAAGAAGGGGGTAAAAAGGTAGAAAGGTAAAAGGGTGGAAGGGTAGAAAGATGAAAGGGTGGAAGGGTGGAAAGATGAAAGGGTGGAAAGGTGGAAGGGTGGAAAGATGAAAGGGTGGAAAGATGAAAGGGTGGAAGGGTAGAAAGATAAAAAGGTTATAATGCCTCAACCTCTTAACCTCTCACCCCTCAACCTCTCAACCCTTCAACCTCTCAACCCTTCGACCCCTCAACCCTTCAACCCTCAACCTCTCACCCCTCACCCCTCAACCCTCAACCCTCAACCCTCAACCCTCAACCCCTTCCCCCAATAAAAATAATTGTTTCACCTTTAAATTTTTAATTATCATGCCTTGCGGAAAAAAACGTAAAAGACACAAAATTGCCACTCACAAGCGTAAAAAGCGTCTAAGAAAGAATCGTCATAAGA
>JAAFJK010000195.1 GCA_013298105.1 Cytophagales bacterium | reverse complement strand
TTCTATATCGTGTCCATAATTTTGTAATATATAGTCAAAAATATTGACAGGCTTTTGTATGGAAATAATATAAGAAAATACAAGGTATTGAAATATTTTGCTGTGGTCTATGATGATATTATGTTTACTCAAATTCCCGTTATATTTTAGCGTTTCAGGTTTTAAAATACCTGCATCACAAAGGAATTGAAAAGCAGGAAAAATATTGTCTTTCTGTGCATGGATATTAAAATTTTGTTGCAATAATTTTTTATCTACTTTCCTGCCTTCTTTTCCATAACTATTTTGTGCCAATAAAAAATCTATAATAGCCTGTTTTTCTCTATTCTTAGCTCCTGAGTAAATAAAATAGTCGATAAATTTTTGAAACAAATCTAAGGTGTTTTCAATAATACTTTCCTCTAATTTTTCTTGAATTTGGATAAAAAAACGCGCATACAAAGGCGTTTTTAGGGTTTCTAATAAACTTTGTGGAAAATCAAAAATAGATAAATGTTGGGTGGGCAAGTTTTGTTGTAAAATATTTTCTACAGCTTGCCTACTGAGCGTATTTAATACAATTTTTGGACTTATAAGTTCGCCTATATTTGCCCAAAGTTCCGCATATTTACCCCACGTGATAGGGCGCGATGTAATGATAATTTTCAGCCAATTTTGCCCTTCAAAATTGCTTTGAAAACGCTGTATCATTTTTTCAAAAAAAGTGGCAATATTTTTAGTTTTAGCCTCTTTGTACGTGATTTCATCAATCGCATCAAGCACTATGATAAATTTTTGCTCTTTTGAGGGCGTAAGATGCGCAAGGTATTCGAAATAATGGTTTTCTATTTCGTTGCCTTGTAAAAAAAACACCACATAATGTTCATTTTTTTGTGCCTTGCCTGCCCACTGCGCTACAGCGACTGTTTTGCCCATTCCACCCTCGCCCACTATCGGCAATAGGCAAGTTGGCGAATCCAAAAAAGCCTCTATTTGTGTCTGAATTTCGGTACGTTCTATAGGGCTGATGTAGGTCTGTAGGGAGGCAAGTTTGGCTGTAGTGAGCGCGTCTGCACATTCTTTCAGCTTATTCCAAAGTGCGTTTTTGGGTGTTTTTGTGTCATTTTTAATATCCTCAAACGAACTGTATTTGTTAGATTTACTAATAAAATCAATCAAAATACTTGTATTATATTCGTTGAGTTGGTCGCCATGCTCAAAAAAACGCCTAAGTGTTTTTTCCAATGTTGCATTGTCATCTTTTGGATTTATTTCAAGAGAAAGACTTGTGTATTTTTTAGTCATAAGAAGGTAGCTAAAATAGTAAAAACGCCTTTTTGAGCATTTTGAGCCACACGACTTTTCTTGCCACTGTTTTATCTTGCACTTAGCGATAAGGCGTGTTTACTTTGCACCATAAAGTTTCACAAAAATAATCATTTTTATGACAATAACAGAATTACAGGCACTCATAGATGCCTACAAAACGGACAAGAACTATTGTTGCCTCGACCTCGAAGCGCACCTTGCCTACTTTCGCGCTATGCCTTTAGCTGAAGCTATTGAGAAGGCAACTATCTCAAGAGATGAAGATGGCAAACGTTTTCCACATCAAAGAATGTTGGCTGAAAATAGCCTACAAGCGCAGGCTGATATTTTGTCTGGTAAAATCAACGAAATACAGCTATGCCAAAAAGAAGGTGGGTTTCACGTGCTGTATGAGTTGGTAAAAAAGTTAAAAGTAACAGGCATAGGTGCGCTTGCTTGCTATGACATTGCTTTGCGCATTGGGGCAAATTTGAATATTTACCCTGTTTATGTGTATTTGCACGCAGGCGTAGCAACAGGCGCACTAAACCTTTGTGTTATGAAAAAAGGCGAGGAAAAGCCTTATCTTACGCTTGAGGAATTGCCTCCCATTTTGACACAGTTGCGCCCTCACGAAATAGAGGATTTTCTTTGTATTTACAAGGCTAAACTCTCCAAAGTAATTTAGCTTATGCTCTTTTTCACAGGTTTTTGCCCCGAAAGCGAACTTTTGGGGCAAAAAATAAAAATGCGTTTGAATGAAGACGACTTTTGGGAAAGTCCCGCTACAGGTTTGCAAATCTTAGCGCAAATGCCATCTGCGGTTATTTTGGCGTGGCGTGGGGCAGGCAAGTTCAAAAAGCCTATCCTTTATGCACCTGAAGACACAGGTTTGTTCCTCCTTGACTTGCCTACCGATAGTGCAAGTATCACACCAAGTGGACAGTTTATCGCTGTTAGAAAAGAATTAGAAAATTATTTAAACAACATTCCCCCTTTATCAAAATTATGGCAGAAATCAGTGTAAGTGGTCGCATGAAAGTTAGTACCTTGCGCGACCAATTCAAAGAGGCTTTTGGCGCAACTTTGCGCGTTTACAAAGGCGTAAAATTTGCAGATGATGACGCAACACTTGCCTCTATCAGAAGCGAAGATGCGCCCAAAAGTGGCGACATGACTATCAGAGGCAATATGCTTGTGGGCAATTTTGAAACCAAATTTGAAGAAACATTTGGTATCAAAGTGCAAGTAGCTAATGCAGATAATTCAGCCCTTTCAGACAACGAAATTTCGCTTACTAAAGCGGGAAAGTCGTAGCGAGTGTACCCAAAAAGAAGAAAGATGAGCCTAAAGAAACGCCTGTCATAACCACCATAGCACAGCCTAAAGTTGGTTTATTGAATAGCGTTTGGGCAAAAGTAAAAAAAATGTTTTCTTCTTGAGTTGATGCACTCGCATTTCCACCCAAAAACACGCCCCATTCGGCGTGTTTTTTATTTTCAGGGCAGGCAAGGTTGCAAAATCAAGTAAAAAAAACTATCTTTGCCTAAAATCCAAACATTTATGAATATTGACCAATACCTTGAGAAAATCAATCTTGCCTACCTGCGCGGCAATGCCACTGAACATACCTACAGAACTTATCTAAAGGAACTCATAGAAAGTTTGGTGCAAGACATCATAGCTACCAACGAACCCAAACGCCAACAATGTGGTGCGCCTGACTATATTCTCACGCGCAAAGATATTCCTGTAGGTTTTATAGAAGCAAAAGATATAGGCGATAATGACCTGAAAGGCGAAAAGCTAAAAGGAGGCAACAAAGAACAATTTGATAGATACAAGACTGCTTTAGGCAATATCATTTTTACAGATTACCTCGATTTTTAT
>JAAFJK010000781.1 GCA_013298105.1 Cytophagales bacterium | reverse complement strand
AAGGGTTAAAAATACCAATATTAAATATCCCCTCTAAACCAAACCCTTTTTTTACCATTTCTTCCCCACTTTGCCATATTGTTCATTCCAAAGCAATGCCTCTTGCAGGAGTTCTTGCAGGTAAGGTAAGTGTTTTTGCAAATCTTGAAGGGTAGGCAAGCTGATACTTTTCACTTGTTTTCGCTCTTTAGATTCCAGCAGTCCCGCTTCATCTAAAAGCGCATTGCCATGCACAAACGCCAAATAAGGTACTTTTTTTTGGGTAGAAAAATAACATACACCTCCCCTGTGGTAGAAGTAAGGCGTATTCCACATGATTGCCCCTTGTATCAAGTGCGAAGCATTCAAAATAAGTCTATACAATTCCTCAAAAACAGGTTGATTTTCAGGGAGTTGCCTATCTATATAGTCTTCTATGGTTGAATATTTCATGCTATGAATAAATAAACCCAACTTATCCTAAAGTTAAAATAATTTGATAGTCAGCGTTTTAACTCCTCCTTCAAATTACAACGCAAAGGTAATAGAAGTTATTGAAAAACTTACATCTTTTTCACATTTGTAAATCACATTTTCTACAAGCCCCATGACTGCAAAAAACTAAGAGCAACCCACACTTTTTATACAACCAACAATTAGACCAAAAGAAAAACATCTTTTTTTTTATAAAACTTGTTTTTCTCATTTGAAATGGTTAATTTTGCGCCTCATTTTAGAAAGTATGGATACCTTAAGTTACAAGACCTTCTCGGTAAGTAGCGAAATGGTAGAGAAAAAATGGCTCGTTATCGACGTTACCAATGCAGTCGTGGGTCGTATCTCTTCCCAAATAGCACGCTTACTTCAGGGTAAACACAAGCCTGAGTTTACACCTAATGTAGATTGTGGTGACCACGTCATCATCATCAACGCAGACAAAGTCCGTTTTACGGGCAAAAAATGGACGAACAAAGTCTATATTCGTCATACAGGCTTTCCAGGCGGACAGCGTTTTACTACGCCCCGCGAACTGACCGCAAGACGCGGCTTCACTACTTTGATGGAAAAAACTATCAAAGGAATGTTGCCCAAGACCAAACTTGGACGCGCAGTGTTCCACAACCTCCATGTATATGAAGGCGCGACACACCCCCATGCAGGTCAGAATCCTCAACCTTATACCATCAAACTCTAATCCCTTCTCATGACAGACGTAATCAATACCGTAGGACGCAGAAAGACTGCCGTTGCCCGCATCTACTTGAAAGCTGGACAAGGCGCAATCACGATAAACAAACGTGATTTGAAGCAGTATTTCACCATCGAAACTTTACAGAATACGGTGCTTCTCCCTTTGTCGTTGGCAAATTCTTTGGGAAGTTTTGACATCAAGGTGAATGTACAAGGAGGAGGCACTACAGGGCAAGCCGAAGCCACTCGCATGGCTATAGCACGCGCACTGTGCCAACTCAATCCTGAAAATCGCCCCGTCTTGAAAAAAGCTGGGCTACTCACACGCGACTCCCGTATGGTAGAGCGCAAAAAACCGGGTCGCAGAAAAGCACGCCGCAGATTCCAATTCAGTAAACGTTAATCAGGAACTACTACACTCATGTCAAACATCACTTACCAAGATTTATTGAACGCAGGGGCGCATTTCGGGCACCTTACGCGCAAGTGGAATCCTAAAATGGCTCCGTATATTTTTATGGAGAAAAATGGTATCCACCTCATCGACCTTAACAAGACACTTGCCTGCCTTGAGGAAGCCTGCAACGCTGTAAGAAGCATTGTTCGCTCTGGACGAAAAATAATGTTTGTAGCTACCAAAAAACAAGCTCAAGAAATTGTAGCTGAAGAAGCAGAGCGTTTGCGTATGCCCTTCGTTACAGAACGCTGGCTTGGTGGTATGCTTACGAACTTCGTAACCATTCGCAAATCACTCAAAAAGCTCTCTACGCTCGACAGGCGCATGAAAGAGGAAGACTACAAAAGTCTTGCAAAACGTGAACGCCTTACGCTTGAACGCGAAAAAGCTAAATTGGAGAAAATATTGGGCGGTATCACTGACCTTAGCAAGCACCCTTCTGCCCTTTTTGTGGTAGATGTGAAGCGCGAGCATATCGCCATTGCTGAAGCACGCCGCCTTGGTATTCCTGTATTCGCTATCTGTGATACAAACTCTGACCCGAACGAAGTGGATTTCGCTATCCCTGCCAATGATGATGCCTACAAATCTATCGCCCTGATAATCAAAACTGTCGGACAAGCTATAGAAGATGGTCTTTCTGAACGCAAAAAGGACAAAGAAGACACTAAACTCAAAGAGGAAGAAACAGAAAAACGCGAGGCTGATGCCAAAGAAGTAACAGAATAACACAAAAGCCCTCCAAAAAGAGGGCTTTTTTTCTACTCTATCTTCAAGCGTTTGATAAAGAATATGTCTTCTTTCAGCACTTGTGAAGGTTTATTTTTGATTTTGATAGCCACTGTACCATCTTTTTTATGGTAGTCTGTCCAGTCCGCTTCAAGTACAAAATCGGCTGTATGCACCTTTGTCGCTTCAGACTCTCGGACTGTGTAGTGTAAGTTGATGGGAAAAGTCCGCTTTCTTCCTCCGCTTTCTATGAGAAGTTGCGCAGTAATGTTTTTGCTTACAAAACGCGCCATTTCAAAAGAAATAAAAACCTTTTTCTCATCTTTTTGCAAAAGATGGGCTGGTACTTCTTGAATCTGTATGGGTAAGTTTTCTTGAAATAAAACGCCCTTGATTTTGACTTGACTCATATCCAAAGGATATGGATTGGGCAAAGCCTTTAGCATCTTTTTGGGACCTTCCACCGCCACAAGTTCAGGATAAATTTTAATTGGGCTTACAATTTTGTAACCTTTAGGTACATTCAAGCGAAGGCTATCCACGCTTAATTTTAGTACACGCTTGTAGCGATAATCCATCTGCATAGAGAGAGAGTCTATTTGGATACTTTCTAAACGGACGTTCCTAAGCACTTTTTCGGTTTCTTTAGTCAAGTCGGTTTTGAGTATAAAAGGAAACTTCATCTGATATTCAGGAGAGAGGGAGAGCGTTATAGGCTTGATTCTCAAGCGAAACATTTTGCGCAAAAGTTGCCAACCACTCCCTTTCATGGCTACAGGTATTTCGGTAGGCAAGGACTTCAGAGGTATGTATTTTTGTTTATTAAATTCAAACTCTATCGGATATGCCACTACTTCCGTTCGCTCCTTGCGCAAGGCATTAAAAACCCATAAAAACGCGGCTATGCACACACAAATCCCAAACACTTGTAGGCTCTTGGTATCTAAGTGTGCGATAACATAGTTTACTTGATAAGAAAAACGTCTTATAGATGCCTTCATCTTCAGGTAGAGAGGTGGAAGGGTAAAAGGGTAAGTTTAGTACCTCAAATTTTATGCAATGCTTCTAAATTTAAAAATAGTGTCGCCTATTCTTATCATATCGCCATCTTTTAAGTTGCCTTCTTCTTCAAAAACATCATTGACAAAAGTGCCATTCGTAGATAGCTCGTCTTTGAATTTGAAATGCCCCATACGATGTAAAATCGTAAGGTGTTTGCTTGATACTGCCGCATCATTGGGTACAGTAATATCGCACATACCATCAGAGCCTATGAGGTTGCGCCCTTCATAAAGTTTGTGGTCTATGCCATTCGGGTCTATCGTAAACGACACAAGCCAGCCTACCAATTTTCTGCCTGTACTTGCCTGCGAGGGCTTAAACTGCGGGGTAGAAGTGGCAGGAAAGCCAAAACTTTGGTCTATATTCGCGTTTCCGCCTCCTGTAAAGATTTGGGTGCGTCCGAGATTGCCACCACCACCAAAATTGCCACCTATAGTAGGCATTTGGTCATCTGCAATTTTTGTTTTATCCAAGCTACCGCCCCCCTGCCCTTGTCCAAAATTTTGGTTCGTTTTTGGGCAATAAGGGCAATCTTTCAGCCCTTGTGGATAATAATGTCCATTTTCACAAAGTTTGAACTCACTCATATATTTTTTGCTAAAGTCCTTTTGCAAAGATAGCTTTTTTCTTGAAAAAAGCGCAACAAGGCAAAAGAAATAACTACAGCTTTTTTCTTGAAAAAAGCGCAACAAGGCAAAAGAAATAACTACAGTTTTTTTCTTGAAAAAAGCGCAAATTAAAGACTTAGGACTGAAAATTAAGGTTCTTAAAAAGTCATTACGAAATAACTTGTAGCACAAGCTTCTCGCCTGTCGTTTTCAAGTCATAAACAGGCTGGAAGCCTGTTCTACAGTTTTGCCTCCGCAATAACTTTCGAAGAACCAAAATTAAATAACATGATAATTTCACTCATGCGAAGCCACGTTGTAAGCGTAGTTTGGTGTCCCACCAAACGTTATTTTTTACACAAATTTAAAATTGTATAGTAGTGGTCAGTCTTTCTTATTTGTTCGCTGTCTTTTTTTCGGATTGACAACCGCAAACGGATTGCCAACCGAAAAAAAACGAACATTTAACTAAGACTGACCAGTAGTCTGTTTCAAGTTATTTTTTACTCATTCTTTACTTACTCAACTTCCAGTACGAAATTACTTTGGAGGTGCGCTCGGCTTTGCGCATAAACATGAGTTCGTTTAGCTCTCCTTTCTGCCATTTATCCACAAAGTTGGCATAAAAATGACTGCCAGGATTGCCTGATTGCCCACCAGGGAAAATACCATATCCACGTGGGGTGCGCCCAAGCGCGACAACCATACGCCAAGAAGGTCCATGATTTCCAAAATCTACTGCATTGACAGTCGTGCGGTCGCCATCAGTCTGTAGCTCTGCAATGCTAAAGGCGGGAATATTCAAAAGATGTTGGACTTTCGAGCCTCTGTATTCATTCCAAAACCATGCCGAAAAAGGTTTATCTTTAAAGCGTTTTTCGAGGTCTTGGATTGTTTTTTGGAAAGAGGCATTCACGAGGGTAGCGAGTGTTTCTTTTTCGGGTGTATTGATGTTGTCAAACCAAACTTTGCCCAAACTATCACCTGCCATCACAAACTCAAGTGTGCGGTCGTTTACAGGAAAACGAAACCCGAGCTTTTTATTCAATTCATCTGCCCAGATAGCGTCTTCGAGATTGCGCCACCACGCACTAAAAAGCGTAGGTGC
>JAAFJK010000486.1 GCA_013298105.1 Cytophagales bacterium | reverse complement strand
ATAAAAAAAATAGGATATTTGCAATAAATAAATTTTACGCTATTTTATGGCAACCATCCGCATTTCTCAAACTACTGCCAACACTTTCATGGCAGACTGGCAAACCTACGTAAGCCAAAACCCCACACAACTACGTGCCTTGTTCTCAGATACAAGCGGCAATCTACTCACTGGATTTCAGTTGAGTTTTCAAGAATACTTGTATCTTATCGCTCCTGTAGGCATTGCACAGTTCAAAGTCCGCTTTGGCATCAATGGTAATGGAGAGCTAAACTTGATTGTTTGGGGAACAGATAGCTTTGGTGATGTAATCACAGATTATTTTGCCTTAGAAACATATACTACTGCCACACACAGTAAGGCTAAATTTGTGGGCTATCCTGCCATTCCTCATGCCATATCGCCCTTGGTAGGCAAGGTGTGGCTTCAGGATTGGGAAAACATAGGAGGCAATATTCCTGTAGAACTCGTAACCATTTACAATAGTGTCTTGAATGGTTATACAGCAGAAGCCCGCGATTTGTATGATGTTTTGGCACTGCATACTACCTCAGCAGGTGTAGAAGTCAATATTGGATTTGTAAACCACAAATACAATGCCGCCGCTACTGATGGTATGCTCGGAATCGCATTTTTCTCTTTTGATGATAAAGGCACAGCCCTTATGTTGGATAGAGCTACTCCATGTCCCAAAACTTGTTAATCAAAATAAACCTATACTACATTAGATTTCTTGCGAAAGTATTTTTAAAACTTGTCCATTTGGAGTTCGTAAGAAGTCTATGTTTATTTAATAAACTATCCCACAAATTATGTTCAAAAACTATTCTTACCAACAAATACTTTTATTAGCTACGAATATACCCATTTTTTTATTTGCTATTTTTGCTATTTTCAAATACAAAAAAAGTATTTATGAACATAAATATGTGATGATTTTTTTTGTAAATTCTTTATTATTTGATGTAGTACAAAAGGTCATGTGGATATATAAAATGAATAATTTATATGTCTTGAATATTTATAGCATTACAGAGTTTTTTATTTTATGGAAATTATACCAACACAATTTAAATAAATTTATAGGCAATAAAATATTCTATATCGTTTTAGGCATTTTTTATTTATTTTGTATCTTAAATATGGCTTTTTATCAAGGGCTTTTTTCAGATTACAATTCAAACACAGTAACCTTAGAAAGCCTGATATTTATCGTATTTGCACAAATATATTTTTATAAAATCCTTACTGAACTAAATGTAGAAAATCTATTTACTGAACCTATGTTTTGGATAAATATAGGTGTGTTGATATATTTTTCTTCAGATATTTTTATATTCATATTCAGCAATTATCTCATGAAATATTCTCAAAGTCTGAACTCGCAGATGTGGGGTATCCATGCCATATTTCTTATGATATTTTGTACACTACTTTCTATTAGTTTGTGTGTAAGCCCCAAAGCGAAAAAACCAAATTTAGAGGACTACTAAGGAACGAGTAAAAAATAACTTGCTAATTTTGTTAATCTTTTGCGCTTATGTTTCGTTGCAATAATCATTACAAAACACCGCTTTGCGCTTCTATTGCGCCTTACCTAAACCCAAAATATCGCACAAAATCTTTAGCAACTTATTTTTTACTCGTTCCTTACCCCAAAGGGGAAATTTCACATAAAAACTCTCAGCCAATAAATCACGTCCATTCATGACTACTGAACAAACCTACGAACAGGCTTACGAAGCCCACCTAAACCAAGAAAACGACAAGGCTCTTAGCCTACTCGACCAAGTGTTAGCGCAAGACAACTCATACGCGCCTGCCTATTTTCTGAAAGCAAATATTTTCTTACTTGATTTTGAAAATCCAAGACAAGCGGAAGCTATCGAACTATTTGAAAAAGCTATTGAACTGAACCCTACCTCGAAAGAGTACCGTTTGGCGTTCGCAGATGGTTATATGCAAAGCGCATTCAAGGCTTTTGGAGATGACAAAGCCCAAGCAGATTTTTACAAACAGGCTATCGCGGTTTGTGATTTTGTAACCAACGAAATGGAAAGCGACAACTATCCTGAAGATTGGATAGCAGGTGCTTATGAAAAAAAGGGCATCTGTTACAACACTTTGGGCGACCTTGAGCAGGCTATCCAAAACTATGATATGGCTCGCCTGATGTCGCCACGCTATACGCATTTGCTTATCATCATGTCGCAACTCAAAGCAGAGGGTTTGCAAGATGCACAGGGCGCACTTACCACGCTTGATGAATATGTAGAATATTGCGAAACCAACAAAGATGTATTGGTTTTTGAGAGCGAACTTGCGAGTGCCTACTATCACAGAGGCAAACTCAAAGCGGAACATTTAAGCCAAAAAGAAGCAGGGTTGCAAGACCTTTCCAAAGCATTGGAATACGAAAATTCGGACTTTTACCGCGAAGAATACGAAACTATCAAACAAAGCTAAAAAAGCCAAAGCCTCCTGCCCCAAAGGGGAGAGGCGATTGATTCTCTAAAAAATGTAATTCTGATGTAGGGGTGGGGCTTGCCCCCACCCAAACCAAACTAAAAACACGCTAAAAATGCAATTTGTTTTTGGCTTGGGTGGGGGTAAACCCCACCCCTACAATAGAAACAATCACCTCTGCCCCCTTCGGGGGTTGGGGGCTTTCTTCCTTACAAACATGAAAAATCTCTTTTTAACACTCCTTTTCCTTGCCTGCCCGTATATGGTACAAGCGCAAAATGATTTGACTTTACTTGATGAAGCCCAAACGCCCTACAAAGTGGCAGGTAAGTTCATAGCCGAAATAAAGGCTTCAGATGGTTTGTCCAAATTCTTTCTTGAATACAAAGAGAAAGAAAAAACATTCAAAATCACAGAAGTCTTTTTTGATGCGCAAAATACCTTGACAGGGATTACGGTTGTTTCTATGCCTCTGAAAGCTATGAATTTCCAAACTGACGGCTATGGCTCGCGTGTGGAAATGTCTGAAAATCAATATTATGGCACAGGCGAATTTGCACAACTTACTTTGCTTTGTCAAAATCAGCAAAATTGCTTCACTCAAGAAACTATCAATGTTTCAGTTCCTACTGATGTTACAAAAAGGCAGGAAAGTTATGCTACCTACTACTTCAGCAAAAAAGAAGTGGCGGAAGGGATATTGAAAGAAATCACAACTAAGAAGTAAGGGGTAAACCTGCGTTTTGCCCTGCTGAGGATTCAGGTTAGCACGTGGATTTTGCCATGTGCTATTTTTTATCTATTTTTGGCACTCAAATTTGCCAGAAAACATTTAACATGAAATATTTTTATTTACTCTTTTGCTTGTCTTTGTCCTTGCCTGCTTTTGGGCAAAACAAAAAAGACAAATTATTGATAGGTGCGTACATTACGTCTTTGTATGATTTGAGCCTAACAAATAACTCGTTTTCAGTGGATTTTTGGCTTTGGTTCAACTACAAAAACGACAGCCTGAAGCCTTTGGAAACTGTAGAAATCGTAAACGCCAAAAAAGCCGACAAAGCACTCGTAAACACTGAAACAAAGGGTGGGATAGTTTGGGCAACCCAAAAATACAATGCCGAAGTCAAAAAACAATGGAACATTGAGCATTTTCCATTTGATAGGCAGGTCTTGGAAATCATAGCCGAAGAAGGGGTAAAAGATGCCTCTTACCTTACCTACGAACCCGACAAAGCCAATAGCAAAATAGACAAAGCAGTGCATCTTGAAGGCTGGAAAATAACCAAATTTGACATCAAAACAAACGAAGCCGAATATGCTACTACTTATGGAGACCCCATACTGAAAGGCAAAAGTACCTACGCTAAAGCTGTGATTACGATTGTTTTGGACAGGGTAGGCACAGGATTGTTCTTCAAAATGTTTGTAGGCGTTTATATTGCTTTCTTGATAGGTTTGTTGGTGTTTTGGATTGATGCAGAGGAGTTTGATTCGCGGATAGGACTTTCTGTGGGCAGTCTTTTTGCGGCGGTCGGCAATAAATACATCGTTGATTCTGTTTTGCCTGAAACGGTCGTTTTTACGCTCGTGGACAAGGTGCATTTGCTGACCTTTTTCTTCATTTTCTTGTCGCTCCTGATTTCGGTTTATACCTCTTATCTGCACAAACAAGACAAACAACAGCAGGCAAAACGTACAGATTTGTGGGGTTTTTATAGCATGACAGGGCTTTATATTCTTATCAACATAGCATTGATATATGAAGCGGTTGTAAAAATGTAATGTAGCACAGACAGCTCATGGTCAGTCTTCTTTATTTGTTCGCGGTCTTTTTTTCGGATTGCCAACCGAAAAAAAACGAACATTTAACTAAGACTGACCACTCGTCTATGCTACATTTTAATACAACACCGTTACGCGCCCTTGTTGTCTTTCGATCTTTTGGGGCGTGAGTGGATTTGCGTAGCTCACTGT
>JAAFJK010000065.1 GCA_013298105.1 Cytophagales bacterium | reverse complement strand
TCAAAAACATATTTAGATAAAATTTTCGATTCTTCAAAGTCGCGGTGCGCGGTTTGCTGTGATGCCTTCGCCCATGTTTGCGCTTCCGAAAAATTTTCAAGCGAGGCGAATAATACAAATATAAAAGCCCCGATATAGCGCAGATACTTCCTGCGCCATACAGCATAAAGCGCGAAAAGAACTCCACAAAGCCCCACATGATTTGTTTATCGTCTTTGACCTCAAGTTGTGCATATCCCAACAAAGGGACAAAAAATAGTGTAAAAAGTAATAGTGTGTGCTTCATGGTCGATTATCACAAAGTAGTATATCGCCCCAAAGATAAAACTTTTTGTGCTTTTTACAAAGATTTTTATGAACATACGATAGAAAATCATAAGATTCATAGTACCTTTGCATAAAGTCAGAAAGAATGTTTACAGATTATTGGGTGATAGCCCAGTTGCTTGCGCAAGTTTGTACGCTTGTATTGCTTTTGTATGCAAGTACATTTGGCTATAAAAGTTTGCGGTATTGGGTGGCTGAGAGCGATACAGCCCTTCAGATAAGCCTTGAGCGCGAAAACTATCTGATGGGCGCAGTGATGCAGGTAAGTGTATGGTTTCAGGGTATAGCCTTGCTGATGTTTTTGCAAACAGTGAATATGCACTTGCCCCCCTTAGTGAAGGGGGCGATGTGCGCTACAGGTACTTTGGGCATCAATGCGTGGGGCTATCCGTTGCTTTTTACTAAGTCGTTGGCAATATTTGTGTATGCTATTTATTTATTTATCAATCATTTAGATAATCAAGAGCCAAACTATCCGCTTACACCCCATAAATATACTTGGCTATTTCCTGCCCTCATGTTGAGTATAGCAGACTTGTATATGTGTTTACATTATTTTGGAAATATTCAGCCAGATTTGATAGCGACTTGCTGTAGTGTGGATTTTTCGGCAGAAAATAAAACTATTTATGGGCTTGGGCAGGCAAGTCAGGTATTGCCTTTGATGACTATAGCGTGGGGTTCTCTTGCAGGGGTTTTGTTTGCGGGATTGGTAGGCAAGGTGTGGGAAAAGTACAGCGTAGCAGGGCTTTGCATAGCGGTAGGTTATGTAGGCACTTGCATTTATACGCTGAAGTATCATTTTGTAAAATATATCTACGGTCTGCCTTCGCATCTTTGTTTGTTTGATATATTTTGGGGCAAATATTATGCTATAGGGTATGTGCTTTTTGGGGCATATTATGCGTTACTTTTGGGTATGCTCGGCTATGTAGTCTTGCAAAGATTTGAGTCCCGCCTTGCCTACCCGCCGAAAGTTATGAAGAAAAATTTACGTAAAATGGTCTTCATGGGCTTGCTCTTGAGTTTTATCTTGCCTGCCCTCTATGCGTACTGTAGTGGCTATAATTTTTGAACTAAATACCTGAAAAAAAACATTTTGGAATAATGATTGCATACAATAAAAAGCAGTAATTTTGCACCCAATATTACATAAGATAATGAAACTAATCACGACTACATTGTGCCTGATATGGCTTTTAACGGCTTGCGGAGGCAATGCACCCACAGAGGACAAAAAAGCAAATGAGCCTGCTGAAAAATCCAACGCCAAAAAAGTGGATAATATCTCCAGCACGCTCGACAATTTTGACCTTACCTACTATGGGCTTTTCAAAGGACAACGAACGCAAATGAACTTGCGCAAATATGGCTCTGCACTCTCTGGCAACTGGTGGATAACTGAAGCTGAGGAGGTACAAGTCAGCGGCTCGTTGCAAGGCGAAACAGATAAATTCGTATTGGATATTACTTCACTCAAAGGCGACAAAATAGCATATCTAAAAGGTACGCTTGCGGAAGGTAAACTTATAAAGGCTTTTTGGAAAGATGAGAAAGGAGATTCTACAGCAGTGGATTTTACGCCTATGGCTAAGAACGTCAAAATCTTTACACAGCTCAAAATCAGCGAGATGAAAAGCACCAAAAAAAGTCAAAATACAAAGCGCGAAGTCGTAATAACCTATCCGCAAGTATTGGGTATAGAAGACGAACAGATAGGCAAGCGCGTAAATAGTATATTAGATAGTTATTTTAGTGCAAACTCGTGGGCAGATAGTTTGGAAAAAGGCTCACGCGACTTCAAGGAAGATGTCCGCTATACAGATACGTATTTGAATAATGAATTTTTGAGTGTTTGCAAACACCATCACTTAGATAAAGACAATGGCAATGTGCTTATCCTTGATGATACACATGGCATCACTATCAACTATAAACGTGGGAAAATCTATGAATTACGCGACATATTCAAACCCAATGCCATAGAAGCTCTGAATCAACTTCTACTCTCACGCATCAGCAAATCTGCCAATGGCAAAGTAAGTCCACAAGATTTGGATAAATGCAAAATGAAAGGTGAGGAATCTACTTCTTTTTCATTGAAGAAAAATTATGTGAACTTTCACCTTACTGAACGCCTGCCTGATGATGTAAAAGGCTCTGGCTATGTACAAATTCCATACAAAGATTTGGTAGATTTTATCAATCCAAGTGGTCCTTTGGCTGAATATTTAAGATAATTTCGTTCTGTATTGTTTTCTGTTAGGAACGAGTAAAAATAAGATAGTCAGGTTTTGTGCCATATTTTGGGTTTAGGCGAGTCGCAATAAGAAGTGTTTTTTTTTGCTTCGCTCAAAATGACAAAAATTATATTATCACTCAAAAAAATACAGGAAGAAAAATATGGCTATAGGGAAAATTTCAGTTAATTTTACCTATTTTAGCGTTTTGGATTAAACACACAGACGAGCCGTCTGCGATACATCACATGGGCATTGTTTTGCGCCAAAGCTCCAAGTATGCGTTTGCCAATTTATTGGGCGTATTGCTTGGAGCTTTCAATATTTTATGGCTTTTTCCGCGCTACCTATCTCCGCAAGAGATAGGCATTTTGGCTACACTTGAGGGTGCGTCTGTAGTAGGAAGTATTTTTGCAGGTTTGGGTGTGAATGTGATAGCAGACCGCTTTTTCCCTGCACACAAAGACCTTGCCTGCCGACATGGAGGATATTTGTTTTTTTTGTGTGTTTATGTACTGTGTGCGTGGACAGTATTTGGTATTTTTTTTTATGTTTTTTATGATTTTTATTTAAGTTTTTTTAATCAAAAATCGCCTGAAGTAAGTGCGTATTTTTATTGGGTTTTTATCTTGGCGGGATTTTTGGCATTTCAACTTACGCTTGAGAGTTTTGCGCGGGTATATCTAAGGATAGCCATTCCAAATTTTTTGCGCGAATTTGTGTTGCGTATTTTTATCATGGCGAGCGTATTGGCTTTTGCCTATCACTGGATAGATTATGGGCAGTTGGTAGCTATTCGCGTAGCTTGTTATGGGTTGATATGCTTGTTTTTGGTGGTATATCTGTGGTGGCTGGGTGTGCCTTTTTGGTATGTGGATAGGCGTTTTTTTACTTTCAAAAATATCCTGCCTTTGGTGCGTTTTGGCTTTTTTATTTTTTGGGGTGCGGTAGGCATTACGCTTGTGATGAAACTGGATATACTCATGCTGGGGTCTATGCTGAACCAAAAAGAGGTGGGCATTTTTACGATTGCTTTTTTTATAGGCAATGTGCTTGAGATTCCGCGAAAGTCCATTGCCCAAATCAGTCAGCCACTTATTGCGCAGGCTTGGGAAGAAAAGAATCACGCACTTATCCAAAAAATGTATCGTCAATCTTCTGCCAATTCGTTGATAGTGGGCTGTTGGTTTTTTTTGGGAATATGGCTGAATATTGACAGCTTATTTGGGCTGATACCGAATAGCGTGGTGTATATGGCAGGCAAGTATGTGGTACTTTTGGTGGCGATAACGCGGCTGGTAGATATGGGTATGGGCGTAAACAATGAGATTATTACACAGTCTTCGTATTATATTTTTAATTTTATTTCAGTTTTTGTACTGCTTTTTTTGGTGATTGGGTTAAATATCGTTTTTATACCCATATATGGGATTGTGGGGGCGGGTTTGGGAAGTTTGGTAAGTATTTTGATTTTGAATGTCATAAAATTTATATTTTTGTATCGGTATTTTGGTTTTCAGCCTTTTTCGATACAACATTTGAAGATTTTGTTTATTTTTGGGCTTTGTTTTCAGATAGCGTGGTTGCCTGTCTGGTTGCCTACTTGGGTGGATATAGGTTTGCGCTCAGTGTTGATAACGGGCGCGTTTTGGGGTTTACAGCTTTATATGAAGACTTCAGAAGAATTTGATATTTTGTGGAAAAATGTACGACAGAGGGTAGGAAAGATTTACGATTTTTGATTTACGATTTTTGATTTTTTGAAAATAAAATTCTTTTATATGTATCATAGAATTATTACGCTTTGGGTTGCGTTGTTTTTGATTGCCTTGCCTGCCCAAGCCCAGCAAGACGACAAAGAGAAAGAAGACAAGACGGATTATTGGAAACTTGCGCTGGAGAAAATCAAAGCGACAAGCTATGGCGAAGCCGTAAACGCACTGAATACGTTGCTGGAAAAAACACCGAGCAACGCCCTTGCCTACCAAAAACGGGCTTTTGCAAAACGCAAAATGGGCAATGCGCAAGGCGCAGAAGAAGATTATACGTCTGCACTTGCCCAAAATGCACAACTCGCGGAGGCATATCTCGGCAGGGCGCAGGCAAGGATAAAATTGGGTAGCTATGACAGGGCAATAGAAGATTATAGCCAAACGCTTACGCGCTTGCCTGCCCACCCGCGCTTGAGGGATATTTTTTATAATCGCGGACTTGCCTACCTGAAAGTCAAAAAAAATAAAGAAGCCATCAGCGACTTCCGCGAAGCCCTCAAAATAGATTCAGATTTTGCACAGGCGTGGGTAAATTTGGCGTTTATTTATTACTTTTCGGGCGATATACGCAAGGCTTGTGTGGAGTGGCTTCGGGCGCGTGATTTGAAAAGTACCATTGCCAAAGAAAATGCGCAACGCGCGTGCCAATGTTGTATGTAAGAAATGGTCTTTTTTTCGGATTGACAACCGCGAGCGGATTGCCAACCGAAAAAAATACTAAGCATTGCCCCAGCTATCGGGCGCATCACGCCACGCCTCGAGCAGTTCACAAACGTCTTGCGAAAGTTTTTCGCGCTTATTCAGTTCTTGAAGTAAGTACGCATAATTGCTCAAGGTATGAAAAGTAATGCCGCGCTCTATGAATGCCTTTATCACAAAGTCAAATCCATACGTAAAAATACCCAATACACCCGCTATCTCAAAGCCCGCTTGTTGCAAAGCATCTACCGCCTGTAGCGTACTTTTGCCTGTCGAGATTACGTCTTCTACTACCAGTACGCGCTTTTGAGGCATTATTTCGCCTTCTATGAGGTTTTCTTTGCCATGTTCTTTGGGTTTTGCGCGTACATATACGAACGGTACACCCAGCGCATCAGCTATCAATGCGCCCTGCGGAATACCTGCTGTAGCCACACCTGCTACCACTTCCACGCGCTCAAAATGATTTTTGGCGACCTCCACAAAGGCATTTTTGATGTATGTGCGGACTTCAGGATATGAAAGTGTAAGCCTGTTGTCGCAATAAATAGGAGAGTTCCAGCCAGATGTCCATTTGAAGGGTTTTTCCCAATTCAGTTGAACTGCCTTGATATCAAGTAGATGACGTGCTACCTGCTCGGCTATTTTTTTGGAGGTTGTCATGATTTTTTTTGGTTATTTCTGCAAAGTTATATACAAAAGTGTAGATTGCACGAATTTTGTTTTACACCTATCACTTATGACAAAATATTACATAGTTCTCGCTTTCTTGTGCCTTGCTTCCTTGCCTGCCAGCGCACAAAGTTACATCTTTCACGAGCCTCACACGCAAGGGCAGGAGGCAGGCAAGTACAGCATGAGCCGTACCAAAACCTACAAAGTAAACGCGCTCAGGGTAGGCAAGTTTAAAAAGAAACCGCAAGAAGACAGCACAGTGGTAGAAGAAGAAACCTATCCCAAAATCCAAGTGGGCGGACTGCTTCATCTTACGGCGGTGGGTTTGCAAGACAAGCCAACGGCTTTGCAGTCTTCTACAGCAGGCTATCAGCGCAGATGGCAACGCCAAATGTCCGTTTATCGTGGGCGTATCCTTGTGGGTGGGAATATTTCTGAAAAAACATCTTTTTTCATTGAAACGGAAATTCCTACGCCCATTGGTGGTATCTCTGACGATACGCTCGGCAACAAGTCTATGCAAGTATCGCCTGTATTGCTTGATGCGCAAGTAGAGCATATTTTTGCAGATGAGTTTAGCATCATCGCGGGTTTGCAGTTGGTAGGCATTACGCGGAATGGTCTGCAAAGTGCGGCTTCGCTCATGGCGTTGGACTTTGGCTATTATCAATATCCTTACAATTTATTTCAAAATCAACCCCTACAAGGTAATTTCGGACGTGATATAGGGTTGAATACGCGCGGTTTTTTGGCAAATGAACGCTTTGAGTATCGTGTGGGTGTATTCGCAGGACGGACTTTTGACAGATACAGTCCTCTGCGCGTGGTAACGCGCTTCAACTTCAATTTTTTGGATACCTCGCGCGACCTTTACTATACAGGTACTACGCTTGGAGAAGGCAATATTTTCTCTGTCGGAGGTGGTTTTGAAGCACAAGGCACTTATAGAAATTATGCTTTAGATGCTTTTTTGGATAAGCCTTTGGGCGAAGCGGGTTCTATCACGCTGAATACAGCTTTCAATTATATGACTGGGGGCGATTCAGAACACCCGTACAGCCTCACGAAGTTTATCCCCAAGCAGACAGTTCATTTCCTTGAATTGGGATTTTATATAAATAGCCTCAAAATCCAACCTTACTTCAAATACGAAAATCAAATCGTAAAAGGTACGCGCAGGCAGGCAAGTTTGCCTGATACTGCGCCTCAAGAGGCTTTAGATGACTTCAATACCTTGAGCAATCAAAGGCGCATAGGTGGCGGCATAGGCTACTACTTTGCAGGTTACAACAGCACCGTAAAACTTTCCTACGAAAACGTAAGCTATGGGCGTGCCTCGCTTACAGGTCGCGCCGAAAAACAAAGCAGGGGCGAACTTTGGCTACAGCTACAGTTTTTTGTATTTTGAGGTAGTAAAAGAGGTTTATTTGGTCAGTCTTCCTTATTTGTTCGCAGTTTTTTTTCGGATTGACAACCACAAGCGGATTGCCAACCGAAAAAAACGAACATTTAACTAAGACTGACCACTATAATTTTTTGTATCTTTGCAAAAAAAGCCCACTGCCCCAACGAGAAGAAATT
>JAAFJK010000624.1 GCA_013298105.1 Cytophagales bacterium | reverse complement strand
GTGGCAGGCAAGGCAGCGGTCTTTTGCCACAAAAACTATGCAAAAAAACACTGATTTCTTAACAATAAAACGCCTCATAATGAATTAGTTATGATTTATTTTTAAAAAGTGCATTTAAAAAGTTCTATTACTTATGATAAAATTACAATTTAATTTCTTATTTTTGGAAACTGTTGTAGCAGTTTTTACAAAAGCCTTTTTATGAAACTAATTAGTTTTTTATGTGTTGCCTTTTTGATACTTTTTCAGCCTATTTATGCCCAGCCAAACAATCAATTAAGTTTCCAACGTTTGCCTGCGGGCATCTCGAATAATTGGGTTTCTTATATATTTCAAGACAGCAAGGGGTTCATGTGGTTTGGTACGGCTAAGGGGTTGAATAAATTTGACGGGTATAAATTTACGGTATATGAGAATAATTCTTCAGACGATACATCTATCAGTCAAGGTATGATTATGCACATATACGAAGATAAAATAGGCAATTTTTGGATAAGTACAGAGGGTGGTGGTTTGAATTATTTTGACAGAAAGACAGAAAGTTTTAAAAAATATACGCTCAGTTCGGGCTTGGTGCGTATGGTACTGGAAGATGCCGAAGGCATACTTTGGATAGCGCACAGTTTGGGTTTGGATAGCTTCAACCCCAAAACAAATAAAATTGAGCATTACTCAAGCAATCAACCCGCCACGAACTATCAGGGCGGAGATGCGCAAGCGGTCTTTGAAGCAGATGCAGAATATGTTTGGCTCACTGCCAAAAATGGCATAGTCAGATTTGACAAACAAAAGAAAACTTTTATCAATTTTACGAAAGAGAACAGTGCCTTGAAAGACAATTTTATCCGCGCAGTCGTAAAAAGTAAAGAAAAAAATAAATATTGGATAGGTGACATCACGTCAGGCATCTCGCTCATATCCATTCAGGGTGGGCAGGTAAGGTATGAGAAAAATTATCCCCACAATACGAATAGCAAAGAAAATCAAGGTGGCAATGATGTCAAATCCCTGCTCGAAGACACACAAGGGCGTTTGTGGGTAGGTATTGAGAATGGCGGCTTGAGCATTTTAGAGCCAAAAACAGGCAAGTTCAAGCACTACAAGCACAGCAACAAAGACGAAACAAGCCTTGCCAGCAATTCGCCTTGGGCAATTTATGAAGATAAATTTGGCAATGTCTGGATTGGTACATTCAATCAAGGCGTAAATGTAGTCTATAACCAATATTACAGCAATTTTGAGCATTATTACCAAAGAAGTGGCGAAAGCAACACCTTAGTCAATAACAATGTAAGTTGTTTTTTGAACGCAAAAGATGGCAAGCTATGGATAGGCACAGATGGCGGTGGCATCAGCCTCTGGGACAGACAAAAAAATAACTATACCAACTATAGCCAAGAGGCTGTACCACCTTTTCAAATCTCTGCCAATGCCATACTTTCTATCACAGAAGACAAAGCCCAAAATGTTTGGTTTACTACTTGGTACAAAGGCTGTATCGTATTTGATAACAAAACAAAACAATTTACGAACTACACCACACAAAATAAAGGCTTTGCCACGAATACGCATTTCTCCCTAAAAAGTGCGCAAGATGGCAAACTTTATATGCCTTCTTGGGAGCATACGCTGGACGTATATGACACAGAAAGTGGCAAAATAAGCTGGTCTAAAGTTTTTCCTGACAGCCTCAAATATTTCTACCGAATCATAGAAGACAAAAAACAAAATATTTGGATAGCTACTGCCAATGGCTTATTGCTTATTAGCAAAGAAAATAGATACAAAGAAGGTAGCTTTCAACTGTTTCAAAACCAAAAAAATCAACCCAATAGCCTCAGCAACAATGAAGTAGTAGAAATCTACGAAGACAGCGAAGGCTACATCTGGGCAGGCACAATCAGTGGGCTGAATAGATATGATGCCAACAATCAAACATTCAAAGTCTATCGTAAAAAAGATGGACTCGTAAACGAAGACATCAGAGGTATCATAGAAGATAATCAAAAAATACTTTGGATTACGACAAGCAAAGGCTTATCTAAGCTCTCTGTAAAAACAGGCGTTTTTGAAAATTTTTACAAAGAAGATGGACTGCAAGGCAATGAGTTTACGCGCTGGGCAATCCACAAAACACCACAAGGAGAAATACTCATGGGTGGCAACAATGGCTTCAATATATTCAATCCTTCCAAACTTGTCAAAAATCCCACAAAACCCAACATATATTTTACCAATTTCAAACTTTTTAACAAAAATGTAAGCATAGGAGGCAAGGATTCTCCCCTAAAACAACACATAGAATCTACCCAAGAAATCACACTCACACACCTCCAAACCGCATTTACCCTCGAATATGTAGCACTGAACTATACACGCCCCGAAAAAAACCGCTATGCTTATATCTTAGAAGGACTTGAAAAAGAATGGAACTATGTAGATGGCAAAAAAGAAGCTAACTATACCAACTTGCCTGCAGGAACATATACTTTCAAGGTAAAAGCAACTAACAATGATGGCGTTTGGAATGAAACAGGCATAGCCTTAAAAATCATAGTGTTGCCGCCTTGGTGGGAAACTTTCTGGTTTCGTGGATTGGTCTTGTGCCTTATCATAGGCGGAGCAACCACTTTTTACAAAATAAGAACCGATTTTTTGAAAAAACAAAACGCTGTGCTGGAGCAACAAGTACAAGAAAGAACCGAAGAAATATCTACCCAAAATGAAGAACTAAGGCAGATACAAGAAGAAACTGTAGCACAACGCGATGCCATAGAAGCCAAAAATAGAGAACTTGCCTACCAAAATAGCCAAATCCAAAATAGTATC
>JAAFJK010000129.1 GCA_013298105.1 Cytophagales bacterium | reverse complement strand
TTCCCTGTTAAATGTTAAATGTTCCCTGTTAAATGTTGAATGTTAAATGTTCCCTGTTGAATGTTTTTAGGCTTTGGTAGGCAAGAAAATCTCTGCCATCATACATCTTGCACTACCACCTCCATTGTTTTCAATGACAGTGAGTGGGCTGTGTATCAGGCGGGCGTGGCAGGTAAGGCGTATAATTTGTGCCTCCTCGAGCGATAAATAAGCGCGTTCGGACATTACCAATAGACTTTCGTTTTTATCATTGTGGATATGTAGCATATTACCTGCAAAGTTTTCTAATTGGCTCAAGGTTATCTCTATGATTTCCTTGCCTGCCTCCTCTAAGCAAGCTATTACCTCATTTCTTTGGGCTTCAGGAATACACTCAAGACATATCACTGCAAAATTACTACCCAAACACATCACTACATTCGTGTGGTAAATTGCCTTGCCTGCCCTGTCCACTGCATCAAACACACACATCTTGTAGCCATAATATTGCCCAAAAATGGCTATCAATTTGGCATCAGCGCGTGGTGAGAGGCAGACATACGCCGTCTTTGCTACGCGGTCGAGGATAAGACTTCCTGTACCTTCGAGAAATAAATTGTCTTCTTCGTATTCGGCAAGGTCATGTACTTCTTGGATTTGAAAGTTTTTGCCCAAGGCTTCTATGAGGTCAGGTCTTCTCTCAAGTCTTCTATTTGGCGCGTACATAGGATACAGCACCACACGCCCTTCTTCGTGAAACGACACCCAATTATTTGGGAAAATGGAGTCAGGAGTATGCGGTTCAGGTGTATCTTCAAATACCCACACCGTTACGCCTTCTTCGCGCAAGCGTGTTACGAATGTATCAAACTCCGCAAGGGCTTGATTTTGCGTGCTTTGCGCATCAGTTTTGGCGTTGATATTTTGGAAAGAGTTGCTCTCTGCCGTTTGTACGTTGAAGTCAAAGCGGACAGGGCGAATCATCATGATATGGGACGTAGTAGCTTTCATAGCGCAAAATTACAAAAAATACCAAAAAATAAATAGCTTTGCAAAAAACTTAGAACCTTATGTTAAAAATAGGCATTGGGGCAGACCACGCAGGGTTTGCGTACAAACAAACTATCATTGACGCGCTTACAGCGCAAGGCTATACGATTCACGACTTTGGGGCGCATAGCGAGCAATCAGTAGATTATCCAGATTATGTCCACCCGCTTGCGCTGGCAGTAGAGGCGGAGGAGTTAGACTTTGGCATTGTGGTCTGTGGAAGTGGCAATGGCGTAGCTATGACTGCCAACAAACATCAAGGCATACGTGCCGCGCTGTGCTGGACTACCGAACTTGCCTCCCTCGCACGCCAACACAACAACGCGAATGTGCTGGCTGTCCCTGCTCGATTTATTTCTATAGAATTGGCGCAAGAGATGGTAGATACTTTTTTGAAGACTGCCTTTGAAGGTGGTCGCCATCAAAATAGGGTAGGCAAGATTGCTTGTAGATAACATACGCACGTGCTAAAACTTAATCCTGTATGAGAAGGAAGGAATCAAACCAAAAATAGACACTTGCTTAAGAACGTTCTGCCCATTTTGAGTGCCGATATAGTAGAAAAAGGGATTGCGGCGGTTGTAGGCATTGTAAATGCTTATTTCCCAAGTGCGCTCTCCCCACGATTTTTGTTTGTGAAACTGAATGCCTACATCTAAGCGGTGGTTGGCACGCATACGAAAGTCGTTTCTTGAGCCATATTCATTCAAAGTTGGCTGAAACCCAAAATCAAGACTGTTGTTTGGATTGGGGATAGGTTCGTGGCTCGATAAGCTGTAAGAAGCCAAAGGCAATGTAATGGCATTGCCTGTACCATACACCCAAATAGCTGACAACGTGATACTTGGCTTAGGTTTGTAGATATTCACGATAGAAATATCATGTCTGCGGTCGTATCTTGCAAAGAATTTTTTGCCAAAATTCAGGTCATCAAACTGTAGCTGTGTCCAAGAAAGTGTATAGCCTATCCAGCCTGTATATTTGCCTTTTTTCTTCTGCAAAAGGACTTCCGCTCCATAAGCATAGCCATTGCCTTGTGTAACATTGTTTTGCCAATCTATAGCCGCCGCGTTTTCGGGGTCATCAACTGCCAAGAAAGAAGCCCCTTCTTTGTATGAAATCACGCGCTTTGAGCGTTTGTAATAACCTTCTACAGTGAGCGTAAGGTCAGGGTCGCTAAAATCTTTTGCCAATCCAATCGCTACTTGTTGAGATTGTTGGGGTTTTACGCGGTCTGTAGCAGGCACCCAAAGGTCGGTAGGCAAGCCTGCCCCTGTATTCGTAAGCAAGTGCATAAATTGGTTCATCATAGCATACGAGGCTTTGAGGGCAAGACTTTCTGTCAAATGATATGCCACCGAAGCACGCGGTTCGGGATAGACATATTGCGTTTTTTTGTAGCCAAAGTAGCTCATGCGAAAGCCAAAATTAGCACTCAAGCGTGGATTTGGTCTATAAAAATCTTCTATATAGATTCCACCTTCGAGGGCATCAATAGGTCTTTTGGTGTTGATATTCGTACCATCAAAATCATCACGAATGACCACCGCACTTGGTGTAAATCTATGCGTGAGTAAGTTTGCGCCAAGTTTTAGGTTATGTTTGGGCGAAGGCGCAAAATCTATGTCGTATTTTACACCAAAGTCGCGTATGCGTGAGAGGTATTTGAGTTGAAATTTACCTTCAGGCGATTGGTCTTCCAAGTCTATAGCAAAATTGAAATGGCTATAAATCAGTGATAAATTACTGAAAATCTTGTCATTGAATAAATGATTCCAACGGACAGTGCTGGTCGCATTGCCCCAATATAGCCCTGTTTTGAAAGCATAACCCGATGCTTTTTGGGAATTATCACGTACAAAAAATTTGTCTTGTCCAAAATACCCACTTACAAAGATTTTATCTTTTGGGCTGAGGGTAAAGTTCACTTTCGCGTTCAGGTCATAGAAATAATAACCGCCTTTTTGGTCAGCAGGCAGGAAAGGACGAATCAATAAATCCAAATAAGTCCGCCTACCTGATACTAAAAACGAGCTTTTACCTTTTTGGATAGGACCTTCAAAAGTCGCACTTGAGGAAATCAACCCCACACTTGCCTCCCCATGATACTCCTGTTTGTGTCCATCTTTCATAGTCATATCTACTACAGAAGATAGCCTGCCGCCATAGCGGGCAGGAAAGCCGCCTTTCGTAAGTTCCACGTTTTTGAGTGCATTGCCATTAAAGAGCGAGAAAAAACCAAACAAATGCGAAGCATTATAGACTGTAGCGTCATCAAGTATGATAAGATTTTGGTCTGGACCTCCGCCTCGCACATAGAGTCCGCTTGTGCCCTCGCCTCCCGACTTCACGCCAGGCATCAGTTGTAGCACTTTGAGTACGTCTTTTTCGCCCAGCAGGGCAGGCAAGTCTTTGATTTGTTGGATAGGTACACTGACTACGCTCATCTGTGGCGTTCGGCTTACTTTTTCTTCCTCGCCTTTCAAGATAATTTCTGTAAGCTCATTGGTTTCCGTTTCAAGCGCGACTGAAAGTGTCTGGTCTTTGTCCAAAGTAAGCTCAAACTTTTGGGTTTTGTAGCCTATGAATGTGATTTGAAGGGCTACCTTTTCGGAGGAGGCAGGCAAGGTCAGGCTATAAAAACCATAATTGTTGGTAGTTGTCCCAAGC
>JAAFJK010000295.1:5145-12734 GCA_013298105.1 Cytophagales bacterium | reverse complement strand
GTATTGCTTAACCGCGTAAAAGCTCGATAACAGACGCTTACAGCGTGGCTAAATATGCTCAAGTTATTTTTTACTCGTTCCTTACTAAATAGAAATCGTAGTGGATATTTTGTAAAATAAATTATTGTTGAATCTGTCAAAATCTCGATACGCGCCATAGCGCACAAAAACGCCCGCTCCCAATCCTACGCGGATAGCTTCTCCAGACTTGTATTTGTAAAGGTCATTTATCATCAAGCCCGACTCCCAAAAGCCCCTTCGAAAATCTCTTACTTCTATCGCGCCCATGTGTTCTGTAGGATTGCGCAAACTACCCAAGCCAAAATTATGATGTAACACTAATTCAGGCTGAAAATGCTCGTATGGCGATTTATACAAAAGCCTTCGGAAATTGTGGCGCAAAAATACATAAGCATAGCTATCCACCAAAAACTCATACATACCCATTGTTTGAAAATAATTGGGGATAGCGGCAGGCACTTGCCTACCCGCCCCATGTCCATTCCAAAGTACGTGATAAGGCAACGCGCCCACTGCATAACCTGCCGAAACCTCCATCTGGGTAGTGCCTGCATTGCGAAAAGTATGCTCATACCAAAGCCTTGCCTGCCACTTCTGATAGCTGAATTTGCTTCCCCATGCGTTCAATCCTTGTGTATAGCTCAAGAAAAAGGCAGGCAAGGTAATCCCTGTAAGGCTTCGCACTGTACCAATGCGCATATATTTTGCGCCCCAAAAGTATTGCAGTTGTACGCTCAGTTCAGTAAGCTGAAACTCGGTTTGGGAGGCAAGGCTGTCTGTCTTGGGAATTTGAAACTCATAGGCGTAGGTAGGCAAGATAAATTGTTTGCTGAATATCGCGCCCAATCTCAGATTTTGGAGTGGGCGCATTTGTGCCTTCACTTCAAACTGCCTGAGTATATCCATACGGGTAGTAAATAGTTTGCGGTCGGGTGTAAGCGCAAGCCCTTTATTTTCTTCCATGAAGCGTATGCGGGCAGGCTCGCGGACATCATCACGATACGAAACCGTAATAGAAGCATCTGTCCGTAGGAAAGGGCGATACATAGCCGAATAGCCGTACTTTATGCGCCTATCCCCAAAACCATACGCAAAATAACCTCCAAATACCCACCGCTTCGAGAACGCATCACTTGTGATAAGCCCTATGCCCAGCCTGAATTTTTCATAGCGGTTGTACTGAAGCAAGTGCGATAAATCTATGTCAAATACCTCAAAAGTCCTTTTTTTGCCTTTGATACGCAACGGCAGCCGCGCAAAAGTCAATACTTGCGAGATACGCAAAAATTTATCAAAACCTACTTTTTTACCTAAGCTATCTAAGTTTGTATAGGTATTATTTTCGCGTGTATTCAGGGTATCAGTTCTATAATTTGCCCATTTTTCTTGAGTTTGAAGGTGCGCTTCGTTGTCTATCTCCAGCGAAACATCTCTAAAATCACGCAAAGGAGGCTTATTTTTAAAATCAAAATCAGAAAAATAAATATTCGTTTGGGCTACCACGCGCTTGTCGCGGATTTTTAGGCTTCTGAAAGTAAGTTCGGTACGGATTTGTTTCGTAAACCAACGTTGCTCATCTATCCATTCGTGTTGTTGCTCAATCCGAAAGCCTACACTTGACTCTTTTTCAGGCAAGGCAGACTCAAGCTCCATACACTGTATCGCATAACTGCGCGAGTGAATGGCTATGCGTCCTTTCAGCCCATCAAAGTTTTTGCCCTCCATAGGCTCAAAAGAGAGCCAAAAAAGCGTGTCAGACTTTACCAAAATCGTATCTTCTATGCTAAAATCATAGCGTTCCCACGAATTTTGGCTAATGGGATTCAGGTATTTTCGGTTCAACAAAGTAAGGTAGTCTTCATAAAAATTCAATGCCTGCCCCTGCGTACTCATAGCTATAAACTGCGGGTTTTGTAAGCCTGAAACTCGATTGGCAATGACTTTCTCGTACTGGTACGTGGGTGCAAGGAACTTATAAGCCGTAACAGATTCAATCAATAAAATATAATTATTTTTTAAGAATTTGATGGCTTCGTGATTTGCTGTATCAGAAGGAGGCGGAACAACCAAGTTTTGTGAACCTTCACTATCTACCACGAACTTAGTGTAAGTGTTGTAGCTATAAAAGGGCAGTTTTTTAGGATTGTGCAAGTCCCTGTTTTTTAGGGCAAGTTTTACGAGTTTGTGGGCAGGATTTATGCCTGTAAGCGTAATTTCATTTAGGTCATCTTCTTTGGGCTTCAGCGCAATGCGCAAAAAGCCTTGTAAGGCTTGGAGGTCTTGAGGCGTTTTGATGTTATAAATTACCTGCTCGTAGCCCAAATGCGTAAACGTAACGCGCTCAATGTTTTGCTTGACTTCAAAGTCAAATTTGCCATCTAAATCCGTACTTCCTCCCGTAATGCCTTGATTGATAATGACATACGTAAACGGTACTTGCCTATTCGTAACAGAATCATATACGATTCCGCGCAGGCGGACAGGCGTTTGTGGGTAGGCAAGGTGGGGGAAAAATACAAACAAAAAAAGTATAAAAATAGGAAAACGCATAGCTTTATTTTTTGCAAATATACTACTTAAAACAGCGCATTTCAAAATTATTCCATTACACAAAAACTGTAAGGCAATCATTTTTTTATCTTACTCAAAGGTAAAAAACAAGAAATGCTTAAATTTACGCACTAAAACACTCTCTATAATGCAAAAACGCCTTTTTTTACTCATTTCACTCGTTTGTTTTGCGCACCTTGCCTACCCACAGAAACCAAAGGCAGGCAAGGAATTTGTCCCCGCATGGGCAAAAACTGTAGTCTGGTATCAGATTTTCCCTGAACGATTTGCTGATGGTGATATTTCGAATAATCCTACCATCGAAAACCTCAAAGGAGCAGACCCTGCCGACTTGCCGAAAGTTTGGCAAATCCACCCTTGGGGAAGCGATTGGTATGAATTGCAATCTTATGAAAAACAAAATGGCGAACCCGAAATGTGGAAACATCTTTTGCGCAGACGCTATGGCGGTGATTTGCAAGGTATTATCAACAAATTGCCTTACCTGAAAGAGTTGGGCATAACCGCCATTTATCTGAATCCTGTTTTTGACTCGCCTTCGTTGCATAAATATGATGGGGCAAGTTATCACCACATTGACCCCAATTTTGGACCTGACCCCGCAGGCGATAGGGAAATGATGAAAAAAGAAAATCCGCTTGATGCCAAAACGTGGGTATGGACAAAAGCTGATGAACTTGCTTTAAAACTCATTGAAGAAGCGCACAAATTGGGTATGAAAATCATTTTTGATGGCGTTTTCAATCACATGGGCATCAATAGTTTTGCTTTTCAAGATGTCTTGAAAAATCAAGAAAAATCGCCTTACAAAGATTGGTTCAACATCAAATCGTGGGACAATGCAGAAAAAGGGACAAAATTTGAGTATGAGGGTTGGTTTGGGGTAAAATCCTTGCCTGAAATCCGCGAAGATGCAAACGGAATTGTAGCAAGTCCGAAAGAGTATATTTTCAATGCCACGCGCCGATGGATGAACCCCAAAAATAAAGGCACAAAATATGGTATAGATGGCTGGAGGCTTGATGTGGCGTTTTGTGTGGCGCACGCTTTTTGGAAAGATTGGCGGAAATTGGTGCGAAGCATCAACAAACAGGCTTACCTGACTGCTGAAATCGTGGACACACCCGAAAAAGTAAAGCCTTATATGCAAGGTGATGAATTTGATGGAGAAATGAACTATAATTTTGCTTTTACTTGTGCGGAGTTCTTTTTTAATCCTGCCGAAAGCCGAATTTCAGCCACTGAATTTGACAAAAAATTACAGGAATTGCGCGAACTCTATCCGCAAGGAGTTGCCTATACTTCTATGAACCTTTTTGGAAGCCATGATGCGAATAGGATAGGCTCGCATATTGTCAATCGTGGGGTAGGCAAGTACAGAGATTGGGGCAATTATTACGGTCTTTCGCAAGCCACCAATAACCCGAAATATAGCCCACGCAAACCTTCTGCTGAAGATATAAAATTGCAAAAGCTGTTTGTTTTGATGCAAATGACCTATGTGGGCGCGCCTATGGTTTACTATGGTGATGAAGTGGGAATGTGGGGAAGCAATGACCCTGACTGCCGCAAGCCTATGATTTGGAGCGATAAAACCTATCAAGACGAGGTTTACAATGCTGATGGCAAAACTACCCACGCGCCTGACAAGGTAGAAATCAACCAAGAGCTTTTGGCATTTTACAAGCAAATGATAGGCATTCGAAATAAATACAAAGAGTTACAGACTGGAGGCTATAGAACAAGAATAGCAGATAATGAAAAGGATATGTTTATATTTCAAAGAGGTAACATAATTGTTGTCATCAACAATTCAGACAAAGAGATAAAACATCAAATAAATTACCTGCACAGGGGATACAAAAACTTACTTACAGATGAGGTATTTAAAACAGGAAGCATTATACCTTTTACCTTGCCTGCCAAGTCGGGAGTTATTTTTAAGCGTATGTAGTAGGCAAGTTTGATATATTCAAGCCCTTTACAATTTGCGTACACGCCCCTTGCTAAATGTTTTGGTTGTCTGACATTTTTTGTGGAAAAACATTTTTTGAGCAAGTTCGGATTTAAGAAATGCCTTTTTTGCTCAATAGGATAGGGTTTTAAACCCTATCCTATTGAGCAAAAAAAACTACCACAAAAATTGTCAGAGAACCAATGTTTCTTGCTAAATGTTCTTTTATTCTTGCAAATTTTAAAATATTGCGTATTTTTGCTTTATATTTATCTTGTCTTATGAAATATTTACTCATTTTAATTGCCTGCTTATTCATACACTTGCCTGCCCAAGCGCAAACAAATGTATCTGAAGAACAAATCAATCAACAATATGAAGCCGTAAAACTGGAGCTACTCTGTAGGTCTATGCAGTTCATATTAACCGAAAACAAGGCAAATGAACAGGTTTTGGCAAATCTAAGGTGCGACAATATAGACGCACTGGGGCAGAGTATCCCGCGTGAATATCGCCAAGCCGTAAGTATTTACAATCTTTTTCGTCCGAAACATTACAACACTTTTGGCAAAGGAAAGCTCGATGCGCGGCTGGATAAATTTCAAAAAGACCTCAATACAGAACTTACCAAACTGAATAGGGACAGGGTTTGGCAAAATAATGTCCAAATCTTGCAAGGACAACTCACAGACATACGTACCAAAAGCCTTCGCCAAATCAAAGATGGCACTTACCAAACCCCACAAGGGACTTCTTTGGATACTTTGGCAGACCGCGTAGCCCAACCCAAACCCATCAATACTACCCCTCCCACGAATACCAATCAACCCGAAACCAAGCAGGCAAGTACAAGCACTGGGATAGGCTATGTAGTCGTTTTTTTGATACTGTTGTTCTTGCTTACAGGTGGTGCTTGTGCTTTTTTGTACTGGAAAATCCAAGAACTGCAAAAAGAAGTAGCCGAAAAAGACGAACAAATCAAAGAAAAAATCAACCAAGTCGAGAGCAAATTACCGCTTTTTACACCTTTGAAAGAGTATCAAGCCTTGCCTCCCCAATTGGGATTTTTGAACGAACAAATCAATGCAGTAGCCCAAGAAGTCCTTGTACTGAAGACACGCAATGAATTTAAGCCTACTATGGACGAACTTTATGCACAGCGCACAGAGCATCTTGAGGGCATTCGCTACAATCCAAACGTGCGCCTACATTATGTAAAATACCGCCCCGATATACATGGCTTCAATCCTGCTGAGTTCCGCAATGACCCTTCGAGAGATAGTATTTATCGCTTTGAGTTGAATCCCGAAAATCCTACTCAAGCTACTTTCAGTATCGTACAACGGAGTGAATACCATCAAATCGCCTTGCTCAATGCAGACGAGATGCTGGCAGGCGCGTGTGAATATGCGAATCCGCCCTACAATGACAACCGCATCATCACACACGAAAACGGCATTGCCGAAAAGCGCGGAGAAGTTTGGGTGGTTTTGAAAAAAGCCATTATTTTGTTTGAGTAAATGCGAATCATCAAAAAACAAAATAAGATTTGATACAAACCAAAAAATTTCTTGTAACTTTGCGCGTTAATAGAAAGTCTAAAAAAACTTAAACACATAAGATAGATATGCGTAAAGTCATAGTAGCCCTCCTCTTGTGGTGCTTGTGCGGATTCACGCAAGTGCAAGCGCAAAATAAAACCCTTGCCGATTCGCTGGCTGATATTTATAAGCGTTACTTCAAACTGCAAGAGGAATTTGAAACTTCTCAGAAGGCATCTGGCAAGGATTTGACAGGATTACAACAAAAATTCCAGAGCATGGAGAATCAAACGCAAGCCAACAGCAACGTAATCAATGAGTTGGGCAAGCGTGTGAACCAGTTTGACGAGAAAGATGTAATCAATGCTACCACGCTTTTTAACAAAAGCAAGATGAGCTTTATCAACACCGCTATTTTTATGGAAAAGGTAGATGGTGCTTTGCGCGACTTGAACTCTGCCATTGCCAACTTTAGCTATGCAAGTAGTATCACAAAATTAAATAATCCCACCAACAACGAACTTGGATTTAGCTTAGATAAAGCCGTTGTAGATATAGTGGAAAAGCATATTCTTTCACAAATAAAACCCAAAAGAGGATTTGCTGAAAGGTTCAAAAGTGTGATTCAAAATATTATCCAAAATCCTTTGATTGCACCCGTAATAAATGTCGCTAAAGGCATCACAAGCGTACTTTCTGCTACAGTGCCTGCCGTAAGTTCTATTACTTCTGTATTGAATACCGTCAATAGTTTTGCTATCAATGAGCCTGCCCTAAGCCCCGAATCGTTGGCAAACTTTACCAAAGAGCTACAAAAATTTGTGCAACACTATGAGTCGCTCGCCAAAGCCAGCCAAGAACTCGAAACAAGCCTTTCACAGCTTCGCCTCAAGATGGAAACCGTCCGCAAAGTAGCTGAAAACTTTACCCAAAAAACCATCATTGATGTTTATACGGCTGATGGATTGCCAGACCTAAGCAAAATGGAGCTGGAAGAAATGGTAAAAAAATACTTCAACTATCGGACTGTAAATGACTATATCGGCAATCTTGAAAAAAATACTACAGGCGCAAGCAAATTCAATGTACTTTCTAAGCGTCTGACGTACCCTTCTATCTCGCGCAGTCAAGCAAGCATGATTATGGAAGAATTAGAAAAACTCCACAACGAATATCTTGCAGGCTTAAGCAACTACCAAAAAAATATACTCGGTGTGTTGGAAAATGCCAAACGCACAGGCATCACGCCAGACCCCAATGCCATCTCCAATAAAATCACTGAACTTGATGTCCAATACCAACAAGTCCTCAAAGCCTACTTGAAAGACATAGAAATCGAGGAGGTAAAAGCGGCTGAGTCCAATATTCCAAGACATTAAAATTTCAAAAAACGAAATTGCCAAGCTAAATGCTTGGCAATTTTGTTTTTTTTAAAAAATACCTTTGTTGATATACTCAAAAATACCTTTGGCAAGTTTTACTTGGTTTGCTTCTACATTATT
>JAAFJK010000295.1:0-5135 GCA_013298105.1 Cytophagales bacterium | reverse complement strand
GTCTTTACTGCCTCAAGCATCTCATCAATGCGCTTCAATAAAGTGCTTTTTTGGGCGGGTGTGATTTTGCCTGAAGAATATACCGTAACATACTTGCCTACCTGAAAATCAAGGTGCAAAAGCTCGGTTTGTGCAGGGTGTTCTTTGGTAGCCTCATACTTTACGATAACTTTAGGGCGTTTTACGCTTCTGTATTTGATTTCTTCTTCGGTTTTGAAGTAGCCTTTTTGATTGTCAAACTCCCATTTGCGCGTGTTGTCCAAGACAGGCATAGCCACATAAAGCTCTTTTATCTTGGCAAGATGCCCTTCAAGTGCCAAAAGCGTAGTGGCAGAAAGTGTCCCAAAATCAGAATCTCCTATTTTTAGTTCAGCTTTGGCGGCATTTGAGCTATTGGTTTCTTCTTTGGATATATGCGCATCTATACCTGCAACTACAGCTTCCATGACTGCCTCAAGTTTGTCTTTGACAGTCGAAACCATTTCTTTGGATTCGTCAGGTATGAGTTCTGTATCGTCTGCTTCAGTAGCCACATAACGCTTTACCATGCCATCAAATTGGACATCTTTCTTGGTAAATATGCTCACAGCTTCTCCGATAGCTTGTGCCGCTTTGTGTTTGCGGTCTTGCTCTATGGCAAGAAGTTCGTGGAGTTTGTTTTTGTTTGACATGATTTATAGGTAAAAATTACAAAAATGCAATCTATTTATTCTTTATCAAAAATCCAAATATTTGCATCAAAAAATTAAATAATACTCCTTCATCAAAGCCTCAAAATCAAGGCTATATAGCTGTGGCGCGTCTGAAACTACGAGCGTTTGTTCTTCCAGCCCATCATCTTGCCTGCCAAAACCCTGTATGACACGCCATACGGGTTTGGTAGGCAAGGTGTATATCTGCAATTTTTGGAAAGGCACTAAACCAAAAGTACGCGCTTCTTGGGCAAAAAAACGCATTTCTTGAGGTGGCAAAAGCACCCAAACCTTGCCTGCCTCTGCCAATAGGCGCGAGATAGACTCCAACAGCACGCGGGTAGGCAAGTCATTGGTATGTCGCGCCTTGTCTTGCAAGACCTTGCCAGACTGTAGATGGTCTGTATAAAATGGCGGATTTGTAACTATCAGGTCGTACTTTTCGGTAGGAAAGAAATCTTGAATAGCCGTATGATACAGCCTGATTCGCGCCTCAAAAGGACTTGCCTGCACGTTTTCGGAGGCTTGTTCGTAAGCATTTTGTTCTATTTCTACGCCCTCTATCTTGCCTGCCTCACTGCGCTGTGCGAGCATGAGTGCGAGCAGACCTGTCCCTGTCCCAATATCCAAAATGGACTTTGCCCCTGTAGTGGGTGTATAAGCACCCAGAATACAAGCATCTGTGCAGACTTTCATGGCAGTCTTGTTTTGCTGTACCTCAAATTGTTTGAATCGAAAATAGGTATTTGCCATTTGGGAAGTACGAGGTTAGAAGTTTGAGGGAAGTATTTAGCTCCTTGGTAGGTAAGTTTGAACTCAAAGTTATGTAAAAACTCCCCTTTGGGGCAGGGGGCTAAATAGCTACTATTTTTTTATACAAAACTTTTTACTTCTTAAAATGGTTGTATATACAAATAATTTTAAATTTCAAATGAAAATAGCCATTATACTCGGCAGTGTACGCGAAGGCAGGCAGAGCCACAAAGTAGCCCAAGAACTTGCCCAAAAATTTGCCCAACAAGAAGGTGTAGAAGTAGAACTGATAGATTTGGCAGTCCTGAACTTGCCTATGATGACAGAGCGCATCAACAAAATGCCACAACCACCCGCAAATTTAGTCCAATTTTCTGAAAGTGTAAACAAGGCTGATGCCGTTATTCTGGTATCGCCTGAATACAACGGAAGCTATACAGGTGTACTAAAAAACGCCATAGACTATCTTTTGAAAGAGTTTTACAGAAAGCCGATAGGCACTGTAGCAGTAGCGGGAGGCAAGTTCGGGGGCTTGAATGCTACACACCATATCCAAAGTCTTATTTTGCATTTGGGGGCTTTTCCTATGCCTTTGAAGCTCTTGGTGCCATTCGTTCAAAATGTATTTGATGCAGAAGAACATCTCACAGACGAAACACTTACCAAAAGTTTTGATGCTTTTGTGAAAGAATTTGTTTGGTTTGCAGAAGCCATTGTTGCCCAAAAAGCCGTTAAGCCTTTGTCCTAAGTTTGATAACGACATAATTAATTTGTGAAAGAGGCACGCGGATAACGCGGATTTTACAGATAAGGAATGAAAATAAAATAACCTGATAATTTCACTCACGCGAAGCCACGCTGTAAGCGTCTGTTGGGATTGCCTAACCGCGTAAAAGCTCGATAACAGACGCTTACAGCGTGGCTAAATATTCTCAAGTTATTTTTTACTCGTTCCTAACATATAAAAAATCCGTCAAAATCCGCTTAATCTGCGTTATCCGCGTGCTAAAAGCATACACAAAAACGCTACTAATCTTTAAAGTCGTTATCAAAGTATTTATTTTTCTGATTCTTCAAAAGTTATTGCGGAATATTCTGTAGAACAGGCTTCCAGCCTGTTTATCATTTGAAACAACAGGCTGGAAGCCTGTTCTACAGTTTCGAAAAAGACTTATTTTTTGTTTCGATTGCGGAGATACTCTATCAAGGGAGGCAAGATAGAAAGTCCCACAATCCCAAAAATGACTAAACTAAAGTTTTTTTGCACAAAAGGTAAATTCCCAAAAAAGAAACCCAAAAGTGTAAACAAAAATACCCAAATCGCCCCACCTACTACGTTGTAGGCAAGGAAGGCGCGATAATCCATCTTGCCTACCCCCGCCACGAAGGGCGCGAAAGTGCGGACTATAGGTAGAAAACGCGCCAAAATGATGGTTTTGCCACCGTGTTTTTCATAAAATCTTTGGGCTTTGAGGAGGTGCGCCTCTTTAATCCATTTGGATTTCATTTCAAAGATACGCTTGCCTATGCGCCTACCTATGCCATAGTTCAGACTATCGCCCAAGACCGCCGCTATAAAAAGTAAAACCAAACAACTTGTCAAATCCAATGAGCCTTTAGCACAAAAAGCCCCCACTGCAAAAAGCAAAGAGTCGCCAGGCAGGAAAGGCATAATGATAACGCCTGTTTCTACAAAAATAATCAAAAACAGTATCAGATAAGTAACTGCGCCATACGTAGAGATAATCCACGTCATGTGCTTATCCAAATGTAGGATAAAATCAATGAGGTATTGCATGGCGCAAAGTTAACACAGATTTTTCAATCTGCTACTCTTTTTTTTCGCCCTCTCTTTCCACTTCTTCTTTCAGCACCTTTGTATTGATTTCTACATTGAGTATAAAGAGGTGTTCCTCGTTGTTGTAAGGAATAAAATGATAGTCCAATTTGCCTGTAGTTTTGCGGGCTATATCTATCAAACCCAAGCCTGCGCCCCCCTTATTGGAGAGTTTGCCTTCTTTGATTTGTTTTTTGTACATTTCTTTCAGCTCCTCTTTTGTGGCATTGTTGATTTGATTGAGTGCGCTTTGCAGTCTGTCCTTGTTCTCGTGGGTTACTCTGTTTGAGGTAATGACAAAGTACGAGTCATTGCGTTTGCCAATCATGAACAAGCCCTTGCCTATGTTTTCATCATTGGCAATCTCGTCTGAATGGCGGTTCATGTTCTGCAATGTTTCGACCATGACGTGATATACACGCCTTTTGACAGATATGTTGGTGCTTTGTCTGTCTAAGTCGTCTTCTGCCATAGAAGTAAACATTTTGGTTATTTCGTGGTTAAATTCGCCCAAATACACCAAAGATACACCATTGGTAAATAGTTCGTCATAAATATTTAGAACGGATTTGAGCAGGCTTACATCAAGTTTCATAAAGAAGTAAAAAAAGAGTGAGGGGCAGGCAAGGTATATACTATACCTTAGTGCAATAATTATAGCAATTTTTTGCAAATAATATTTTTTTTCGTAAAATTACGAAAAAAACGTACACAAAATTATATCCATGTTACAAAAAAAATAAGTGTTTGCTTTTTTACAAACGTTTGTCTATATTTGTAACAAATATAAATCCAAATAGGCATGAAAGACTACCTCAAAGGCGATAAGGAAAATCTGAGCGAATCTGAAAAAGTGATAGAAAAAGCCCTGCGTCCGCTCAGTTTTAGCGACTTTACAGGGCAAGACAAGATTGTGGCAAACCTTAAGGTTTTTGTTTCAGCCGCCAAAAAACGAAAAGAAGCCCTCGACCACGTGCTTTTACACGGACCGCCAGGACTTGGCAAAACTACCCTCTCCAATATCATTGCCAATGAACTTGGGACAAGTATCAAGATTACCTCTGGTCCTGTACTCGATAAACCAAGCGACCTTGCAGGACTGCTCACTAATTTGCAGACGTATGATGTGCTGTTCATAGATGAAATACACCGCTTGAATCCTATAGTAGAAGAATATTTGTATTCGGCTATGGAAGACTATCGCATTGACATTATGCTTGATTCGGGTCCCAATGCCCGCACGATACAAATTTCTCTTAATCCTTTTACGCTCATAGGAGCTACTACAAGGGCTGGCTTGCTTACCTCGCCACTGAGGGCGCGGTTTGGTATCAATGCCCGCCTCGAGTACTATGATGCCGAACTTCTCTGTGATATTGTGAAGCGGTCTTGCCAAATCTTAAGTACACCTATAGACCATGAAGCGGCTTATGAGATAGCGCGAAGAAGCAGAGGCACGCCTCGTATCTCCAATAACCTGCTTAGGCGCACCCGCGACTTTGCACAGGTAGAAAGTAATGGACACATTACCAAACAAATAGCCCAAAGGGCATTGCAAGCCCTTGAGGTAGATGAGTATGGGCTTGATGAGATGGATAATCGCATCTTGACAACCATCATCGAAAAATTCAAAGGAGGTCCCGTAGGATTATCTACTATAGCTACCGCTTGTGGTGATGAAGCCGAAACGATAGAAGAAGTCTATGAGCCATTTCTTATCAAAGAAGGCTTTATCAAACGTACTTCAAGAGGCAGAGAAGCTACCGAAAAAGCCTATCAACATCTTGGATTCGCGTTCAATAAAATACAAGGTTTGTTTGAACTTCCGCCTGAAAAAAAATAACGGTTGTCTG
>JAAFJK010000702.1 GCA_013298105.1 Cytophagales bacterium | reverse complement strand
TCCACATCTTGGGCTATATTCGTAAGTCGGATAGTATTTGTAGAGTTTGTTTCAAAAAAATCTTCCAAATCTTGGCTTATCACAATTTGGATATTTTGCTGAAGCGCAGGCGGGACAGGCAAATCCTGTAGGTGCATAGCCGTCAGGAGGTTATAGTTGCGGTTATAGATTTGCTCATAGAAGTTTTTGGCTTGAGCCATATTTCCTGCCAATATCTTATTAAAAACCTTGATTTTTTCGTCTTTGAAAAGCTCCCAAATGCTAAAGTTGTTTTCGGGAAAATACTCATGCATCATGTGTAAAATGGCAGGAATATCGCCCATCTCAAACAATTTTTTTGACTTGCCTACCAGCGCGTAGTAATCTTTGCTTGAGATATGCTCAGATGAGCCACCAAAAATATGGTGTTGCCCCAAATAAATAACCAAAAAGCTGAAATATTTTTGGGACATTGTAGTCCGCGAAAAAACCGTAGTCCGCCCCGCCGCCATGCGTTGTATGCCTGCTTCGCACCTTTCAAAATGTTGGTTGAAGGCATCATAATTCAGGATATCCAAATTTTCAGCATTTTCTGTAAAAAGCGAAGCCACCGCATAGTGCATACCTACTTTGGTAAGGGTTACGCGGGCAGGTGTGATTTGTTTTTCATAGATTTTTGCACCATTTTCATAAATAGGCAAGTTGCTGGGTGCTTTGCTCAAGAGTGCCAAAAACTTACTCTCAAGGTCTTTTCCACTGCTTCGCTCACCCAACTGAAGGGCGCGGTTCGCATATTGCAAGACTTGAGTGGCTTCTATGCGCGATATTTCGTCAAAAAACCATGCACAACTCGTAAACATCAAAATGGCATTGCGTTGCATTTCAAGCAATCTTAAGAATTGCGTATTTTGCAAATCGTCCAATTCCTTGCCTGTATGTTTGAAGATAAACTCAAGTGAATTTTGGGTAGTTCTGTTAAGCAAAATTTCTATAAATTCGTTCCTCAAATCCCAAGGATTTTTATGAAATTTGCGCATCTCTGTTTCATATATTTCCGCCAACTCATCACGTAGCCAGTTCAAGGCTTCGCGCAAGGGCTTGCGCCACTCTTGGTGAGAATACGGCACTTCTCCATCTTTGCACCCACAATTACTGCGCCAACGCTCCACGCCATGCACACAACTCCAAGAACTATTTTCATGAATTTGGACTTCGTGGGTGGGTGGGAAAAGCGTTAAATATTGTGCATAATTCGTGATTTGGGCAAGGTTATTTTTTTGGATATAGCGCAAACAGTAGGCAAGTGCCATGTCGCCATGCTTGTGGTGGTGTCCATAGCTTTCGCCATCAGTAGCTATGTGGACAAGCTGAGGCTCTGCGCTATGGTGATTGAAGCGGTTGAGGAGTTCGTGCGCAAAGTGCCTGCCATCTTTCAGCAATCCTTTGAAAGCAACGGACTGGGCGACCTCTCCATCATAAAAAAAGAGCGCGATTTTTTTGCCTGACGGCAGATGGCAAATATACGGGCGGTGTGGCTCTATGCCTGCCTGCCAGTGTTCAGTATTGATTTTGCGAAAACATTTTGCCTGTCGCGGGGCAAGTACCGTAAATTTTACGCCATGTTTTGCCAGTACCTCGAGTGTTTCAGTATCTACAGCAGTTTCAGCGAGCCACATACCTTCAGCTTGCCTGCCAAAGTGGTACTCAAAATCCCTCAACCCCCAAATGACTTGAGTTTCTTTGTCGCGTAAGTTCGCAAGGGGCATAATGATATGGTTATAGACTTGCGCCATAGCCGAGCCATGTCCGCCAAACCTTTTTATACTTTCTTTATCGCCTTCTATTACGCCCTGATAGGCTTTTGAGCTATTTTTTTGCATCCACGAGAGGAGTGTAGGACCAAAATTGAAGCTCGTTTGGGCATAATTATTCGTAATGTCTATGATTTTTTGTTCTTCATCAAGCACCCGCGATACACCATTCGGACCATAACATTCGGCAGTGATGCGTTCGTTCCAATCGTGGTAAGGTAGAGCCGATTCTTGAGTTTCTATTTCTTCAAGCCAAGCATTTTCACGCGGAGGCTGATAGTAGTGTCCATGTATGCAGATATAGTGAGGCATAGGGATATTTACGAATTACGATTTATGATTTACGATTTATTACTTTTTTTGCGGTTGTCAATCCAAAAAAAGACCGCGAATTAGTTGGCATACAAAAAACGCTGGATAGTCGCCCAAAAGGTTTCTGAAGGGTGTCTGGGTGCGTTTTTTTGAGCAAATACCGCATCATATCTGCCCATTTGAAGGCTTGAACCATCTGTAAAATAAAGCGTGGCACGAAAGAGTTTTTCTTGACGCACTTCTATATCAGT
>JAAFJK010000538.1 GCA_013298105.1 Cytophagales bacterium | reverse complement strand
AAGGACGTTTCTCACCTTGTCCTTCACGATTGAAGGTGCGTTTTTCGCCTTGTCCTTCGCTGTTAAATGCGCGTTTAAAAGGACGTTTTTCGCCTTGCCCTTCATTATTAGAGCTACGGTTGAAATTTCGCTTCCCAGCGAAATTTTTATTGGAGAAGTTCTTTTTTTCCATTGGAAAATGAGGAGATTGGAACAACTCTCCTCTGTATTGTTGAATAAAAATAAATGATTAGACCCCTTCTGCTAAGATGGTTTGAATTTCTTGCAGGGCTTTTTCTGTAAGAGGCTTGGTAATGAATTTGATGACATATTCATTATCTACGATTTTTTGAATGTCGCGTTTGTTGTTAGAACTTGACAAGATGATAATTTTGCATTTGTCTTTGATAGCGGCTTCAAACAGCTCAAACTCAAACAAGAACACAAAACCATCAACAATAGGCATATTGATGTCCAAAAATATCACGTCAGGTAGCTCCGCGCCTTCGCTTTGTACTGATTCAAGGTACTCTAAGGCACTTTTACCAGAATTTTTAACGATAACTTTCTCAGCAAATTTCGTAATTTCGATGATACGTTTACTAATGAAATTATCGGTATCGTTATCGTCCACTAAAAGGACAAGGTTCACACTCTTATTTGCCATGGGTAATTTTTTTTTGCAAAGCTATAACTTATTGTGGACAAACCCAAAAAAATATAAATATTCTATGCTTTATTTTAGGTTTATGCTTCGCCCATAGTACCGCCAAAAGTCATAGGCATACGAAAATCTTGGACTTGATTGGGAATCTCACCAAAATTGTCTTCATATTTTTGGATATTGTCTATCAGCGCACTTACCAAACGCTTGGCGTGTTCGGGTGTGATGATGATACGTGATTTTACCTTCGCTTTGGGTACGCCCGGCATCATACGAATAAAGTCAAGTACAAATTCGCCTTGTGAGTGAGCAATCATAGCCAAGTTGGTATATACCCCTTCTGCCATGTCTTCTGTGAGTTCTATGTTCAGTTGATTCTCTTGTGGTTCGTTCATAGTTTTGAGAGATTAGATATTTGAAGAAACAGCCTTTAGTCTTTTAAGGACTAAAGGCTGTTTTGGTGCTCATGAGGAGACTCGAACTCCTATACCCTTACGAGAACCACCCCCTCAAGATGGCGTGTCTACCAATTTCACCACATGAGCAAAGTGTGTGGTTTTTATTACAAGTGCAAAGTTAGGTATTATTTTTTAAATTCCAAAAAAAAATCAACTTTTTTTGAATAATTTTGATGACGTGCTGTGAAAAAGCCCAAAATAAGCCCTTGCCTGCCCGCGCGGGCAAGAAAAAGAAATAAAAATGTCAAATAAACCCATTTTTTTTCTAATTTTGTGGTTATGAAACATTGGCTCAAAGCATTTCGATTGCGCACACTTCCTTTAGCCCTTTCGGGTATATTGATGGGCGCGTTTTTGGCAGGTATTTTTGGAAAATTTCAGGTAAGTATTACGCTCCTGTGTATATGTACGGCTACTTGCCTACAGATTCTGTCCAATCTTGCCAACGACTATGGCGATACACAACATGGCGCAGACCATACAGCGAGGCAGGGACCCAGCCGTACCGTACAGGCAGGCGAGATTAGCCCAAAAGCTATGTTGCGTGCGATTGGTATTTTTGTGGTACTTTCTATAGTTTCTGGCTTGGGGCTTTTGTATGTAGCGATAGATTCTTGGGAAATGCTGGGCGTGTTTGTGGGGCTGGGGGGGCTTTCGATAGTAGCCGCTATCACTTATACTATGGGCAAAAAACCTTATGGATATGCTGGTTTGGGCGACATTTCGGTCTTGATTTTCTTTGGGTTTGTGAGTGTACTGGGTACATATTATTTGCAAGCCCGCAATCTTCCATTTTCACTCCTCTTGCCTGCCCTGAGCTGTGGATTATTTTCAGTGGCGGTTTTGAACTTGAATAATATCCGCGACATAGAGTCCGACCGCATGGCAGGCAAGCACTCAATTCCTGTCCGTTTGGGGCGCGAATATGCCACGTACTATCACCAATTTTTGATTTTGGCAGGTGTACTTTGCGCTATGGCTTATACTGTTTTTTTATACACACATTGGCTACAAGGACTTTTTGTGGTAGCAATTCCTTTTTTGTGGCAAAATGCGGAAGCTGTACGCATTTATAAGCAACCCCAAGAGATAGACAAGTATCTGAAGCACATGGCACTTACTACTTTGCTTTTTGTGGTTAGTTTTGGAGTAGGCAACTTGTTGGCACAAAATTTTTAAAAAAACCTTTTGGTTATTTTTCGTGTTTTTAGAAGTAAAGTTTTTTGTAATTTGATTTGTGAAAGCTAAAAGCATATATAAAATCGTAATTATTTAGCCCCCTGCCCCAAAGGGGAGAATTATCTCCAATTTTCGCCTATTTTAGTGTTTTGGTAGGCAAGTTTAAATACAAACTTACACAAAAACTCCCCTTTGGGGCTGGGGGCTAAATAGTTAGGAACGAGTAAAAAATAAGATGGTCAGGTTTTGTGCAATATTTTGAGTTTAGACGAGGCGCAATAGAAGCGCAAAGCGGTGTTTTGTAATGATTATTGCAACAAAGTATAAACACAAAAGATTAGCAAAATGTCCAAGTTATTTTTTACTCGTTCCTTACATAAAATCAAAATCATTTGCATAAAAGCACTTACTTAGGTCTTTTAAGCTGTTTTCTGTTAATGTCAGGTTAATATTCCATTTTACAACTTACTTTTGCAAATATTATGGAATCATGTATTAAAAACAAACTCTTTTTTATTGTTATGAAAAGCCTTCCTGTGCTATTATTTTTCTGGTTGATTTCTATAAGTGCATCTTTAGCACAAATCAACGAACCTACCACCTTGCCTACCCTTCCTATCATAGTGAAGAAAGACAGTTGCAACTGTGATTGTAGGTGTCGTGATGTAGAATACTGGGACTGTACCCACAAACGATTTACCTCCCTGCGTGTAGATACTGTAGCAGGTCGCCTCAGCTTTTTTACGAATATTGCGTGGCAACCTATGCGTTTTCGTGAACGATTGGCGAATGGCAATTTCCGCACACAAGCCCCCACTTACCTTACTTGGGACTTCATAGAAGGCGAAGGCGCATTGGCGCGTGGCGTATATTGGGGTGGGCAATTTGGCTTGGGCATTCCTTTTGGGGGCAGGTTCAATGAATCTGTCAATACCAAATTTGAAATCATACCCAATGCTACTTGGTATTTTGGCACACACCTTTCGGCAGACCTATTGAGGGCAAGACGTTTTAAAATATTCCTCATGGCAAACCTACAAGCCGCCTTCAATCGTGTACGCATAGACCGCAATGAAGCCCCTACCACACAAGGCTCATGGCTGACATTTATACAGCAAAATTCAAACAATGACCACATAGAGTATCAAACACTGCTGGAGAATATGCGCAATACCCAAAAAGATAGAATCAATATGAACCAATTTACGCTACAGGCGCAGGCAAGTTTGGGGGCAGATATATTGCTGAATCCGAATGGCTTTGCACTCAGGCTACAGGCAGGCTATCAACTGCCTATAAATGTAAATACGGACTGGAGATATAGCTATAGCGAACAACTTCAAGAAGATAATTCTCGCAATTACAGATTTAGGATAAAGGGTGCGCCTTTTAGCTATGTGCAAGAAGGTATATTTGCCAAAATAAGCCTCACATGGCTTATCAACAAAGGACAAACTTGTGTCAAAAAAGTACGCCAAGAATGTTGTGATGATTACCGATATTCAAACAATAACAACAATAATAACAACAACAACAACAACGATAATAGAGTTATCATCACACCCAATAACAATCCACGCCCGAATAGAGTACCCAACACTACCCCACGTATCCCCACACCTACACCCAGAACGCCCACACCAAAATCTACACCAAAATAGTATTTTTGGATTATATACA
>JAAFJK010000777.1 GCA_013298105.1 Cytophagales bacterium | reverse complement strand
GTTGAAAGATTATGCCTTGAATAGATGGTACAATTACTGGTCTTCTGTAGCAGTAGAAAGGATTTTTACTTCTTTTCAAGGCACAGATGCCCACCCAAACGAAAAACACAGAAGCATTGATTTTTACTTGCAAGGTGTTCCATTTGACCACAAAAGCACAGTTTTTCCGTTTGGCTATCCCGAATCACAGGCTTTTGCTACTCAAAACCCGCTACACCTTGTTCAGTGGCTCTATGAAGCCCAAAGCGAACAACAGCGTTGGCACACAGCCAATCGGTTATTTTTGGTATTTTTTCATGAAGAGGGCTTTCATTGGAAACTAAAAGCTGAAATAGGACTTATTCAAGATACGCTTACGGCATATATGCAAAATTTTAGGTTGCATGAATTAAAGCAAATGGCTCTTTTGGATACGCTGGTATGGACTGACGTGATTTGGATAAAAGCCTAACGTAATTATCTAACCCCCAGCCCCAAAGGAGAGTTTTTGTGTAAGTTTGCATTTAAACTTGCCTACCAAAACACTAAAATAGGCGAAAATTGGAGATAATTCTCCCCTTTGGAGCAGGGGGCTAATAATTACAAAAAAGGATAGAGCCACGCGCCCTATCCTTTCATTTTTATATACGGTAGGCAAGGAAAAACTACGCCACTGTAATCTCATGCGCCAAATATACATCTTGAATAGCGTTCAAGATTTCCACACCTTTTGCAAAAGGTTTTTGGAATGCTTTACGACCAGAGATTAAGCCCATACCGCCTGCACGCTTGTTGATAACGGCTGTGCGTACTGCTTCTGCCAAATCAGACTCGCCCGAAGAAGCTCCGCCAGAGTTAATCAAACCAATGCGCCCCATATAGCAGTTCGCCACTTGATAGCGGCAAAGGTCGATGGGATTATCAGAGCTAAGTTCTGAATAAATGCGTTTATCGGTTTTGCCATAGCTGGAGTTGCCCATGTTCAGTGCATTGTACCCGCCATTGTTTTCAGGCAGTTTTTGCTTGATGATGTCCGCTTGGATTGTAACACCCAAGTGGTTTGCTTGTCCTGAAAGGTCGGCTGATACGTGATAGTCTTTGTCAGATTTGAAGGCGTTGTTGCGCAAATAACACCAAAGCACTGTAGCCATACCCAGCGAATGTGCTTCTTCAAAAGCCTGCGCCACTTCTACGATTTGGCGTGTAGCATTTTCAGAACCGAAATAGATAGTCGCGCCTACAGCCGTTGCGCCCAGATTCCACGCATCACGTACCGAGCCAAACATCACTTGATTGGCTTGGTTGGGGTAGGTAAGGAGTTCGTTGTGGTTGATTTTTACCATGAAAGGTATTTTGTGGGCATACTTGCGCGACATCATAGCCAATCCACCAAAAGTAGTAGCCACCGCATTGCAGCCGCCCTCGATGGCAAGTTTTACGATATTTTCAGGGTCAAAATAAATAGGATTGGGCGCAAAAGAAGCCCCCGCGCTATGCTCGATGCCTTGGTCAATGGGCAAAATAGACACAAAGCCTGTACCACCCAAACGTCCTGCATTCATCATCTGTGCAAGGCTTTTGAGAACTTGAGGCGAGCGATTGCTGATGCCAAAAGCATTGTCTAAATAGGTAGGTGAGGGCGTGTGCAACATTTCTTTTGAAATGGTTTTACACTCGTGTTTGAGCAAGCCTTCGGCTTCTGCGCCCAAAAGTTCTACAATTTTTTGATATGACATAACAAATAAAGGGTTTGGAGAAATTACGATTTTAGATTTATGACTCGGGATTTTTTATGTAACTTTTAGTTTAGACTTGCCTGCCAAATGAAGGTAATTCTCCCCTTTGGGGTAGGGGCTAAATAGTTACAAAGTAAGTATTCACTATTTTGAAGCAAAGATAGCTGTTTATTCAAAAAATTCGAGCAATTTTGCAAAAAAACTTCTTTTATCATGCAAGACCAACTCTCTCAACTCTATACGAGCGCGGTAGATTTTATCTCCAAAAGTGCCGAAGTAGTACAAAATGTATATAAACAAATGGCTGAAAAAGGACAAGTTTCGGAGGAGTTTTTGCAAGAAGCAGAGGAACGAAAAGCTGAACTTGAGGCGCAGGTAGGCAAGATTCTTGAGCGTGTAGCCGAAAACCTGCACATAGCCACTACTACTCAAATCCACGCTTTGCAACAGCGCGTGGAAACACTTGAAGCAGAAGTAAAAGCCCTGAAACAGACTCCGCAAAATAAATAAAAACCTTGCCTGCCCTGCACGCGAGGCGGAATTTTAAATAAATTTTGTTTTTTACAAAAAAGCCCTATAAATTTAGGGCAAAATTTACTATTTTCCAAATAAATTTACTGAATATGGCACAAAAACCATTGTCTTTACTTTGTATTTCTACCTACTTCAAAGGAGCTAACTTCTTGATAGGTGCGAAAGAGGCAGGCTGTAATGTGTATTTTATCACCGCAAAAGAGCTTGAGAATAAGCCTTGGCCTCGTGAACACATTGACGAGATATTTTATCTTGATAGCAATGAGAATACCCCCCAAAACCACCATAATCTGGCACTTGGAGTAGCTCACCTGATGCGTTCCAAAAAAATAGACCGCATCATTGCGCTTGATGACTTTGATGTAGAAAAAGCGGCTTATTTGCGTGAAACTTTCCGCGTAGCTGGTATGGGACAGACGACCTCGCGCTACTTCCGTGATAAACTCGCTATGCGCATGAGGGCGCAAGATGCGGGTATCAAAGTACCTCCATTCAGTACCATTTTTCATGATGAAACTGTTACAGAATATTTGAGAACGGTAGAAGGTCCTTGGCTCTTAAAACCACGCTCTGAAGCCTCTGCTACAGGCATCAAAAAAGTACATTCGCTCGAGGAAGCGTGGCAAGTGATTCACAGCTTGGGCGACAACAGACACAATTATTTGATTGAGCAGTTCAGACCTGGCAGTGTCTATCACGTAGATGCGCTTTCACAAAACGGCACATTCCTGTTTCAGCGTGTAAGCCAATACGTGAATACGCCTATGGAAGTGGCACATGGAGGCGGTATTTTCCGCTCAGTAGTATCTGAGTTTGGGGGAGATGACGATAAACAACTCCAAGAACTCAACCAAAAAGTGATGGACGCTTTTGGTATGAAAAGCAGTGCTTCACATACTGAATACATCAAATCTGCGGCTACAGGCGAGTTTTATTTCTTAGAAACAGCCGCGCGTGTAGGTGGTGCGAACCTCATGGAGATGATAGAAGCCTCCGCGAACATGAATCTTTGGAAAGAATGGGCAAATATGGAAATTGCCATAGCTACCGAAACGAACTACAAACTTCCCAAAATCAAAAAAGAATATGCAGGGATTGTAATTTCGCTTTGTAGGTACAAAGAGCCAGATACTTCTTCGTTCAATGATGCCGAGATTTATTGGCGCATGAAAGAAGACTATCATATAGGCTTCATTGTAAAGGCTAAGACGCGCGCACGCGTGTTGGAAATCTTAGATGGCTATGCCCAGCGAATTGCCAAAGACTTCCATGCCTCTGCGCCTGCGCCTGATAAAACATTGCATTAGAGATAGAAAATAAGCGCGTGGGGATATGTCCTCACGCGCCTTTCTTTTTACTCGTTCCTTACCACTTATAAAGTTGCTTGTCTATATAGGCGACTTGCTTCATTTGCAGGATTTCGGCAGGGGAGGCAAGGGTAGGTTTGCGGGTAGTGGACATGAACGTGAATACAGGAACAGACTGTATCAGCTTACCTTGATAAATGTAATGGTGCAAAAAATAGGCTTGGCGAACGCCTATGCGGTGCATTTGGTCAAAAAGGAAGTTGCCTAACCCATGAAAAATTGCCTTGCCTGCCCTGAACTCTATTTGCTGGATTTGGTGGGCTTGCGAGCCATAGACCACATCTGCCCCAAAGTCTAAAAGGTCATAAGAAATTTGGTTTTGTGCGGGTGTAGGCACATAAGCATCTACTTCGCCAAACTGCACGCCCACAAAAATAACATCTGCTTTGAGTTCTTTGCGCATTTTTTCTATGACTTTTCGGGCTTTTTCGCGCCCATATCTATTCGCGCCGAGTGTTTTATCTGCACACTCTCCAGAGGGGCAAAGTTCATTGAAGCCTATGAAGCCCAATTTTTTGCCATCTTTTAGTTTGATGATGAGTGGTGTATTTGCCTGCTCAGGTGTAAGTCCGCCCCCAAAAGTTTGGAGTTTATTTTTTTCGTACCACGCCATTGTTTTTTTGTAAGCCTCTGCCCCATAGTCAAGATTATGGTTGCCTGTAAGCTCTATGATGTCTGCACCTAAATCCAAAATGGGCTTCATGTGTGGTTCTTTGGTACAAAAACTGTAGGCGGCATTTGCGCCTGTATAGGTACAGTTATCGCTGATACTGACTTCATTGCTGATATGCACAAGGTCGGCATTTTGAAAATGCGTTTTGAGATTTTCGGTAAGATAGTCTGTCCCATCGCGGTCTGCAAGTACGCCCATGTGCCTTGTGATAGCTGTAACCCCTGTCAAGATAAAATGCGTAACTTGGGAAGTATAATCAAAATCTTTGCGGTCTTTGTCAGGATTGGTAAGTGGATAGCGGTCTGCCTGCCCAAAAAAGCTAAATCCGTCTATGCGCAATGCCTTGAATTGGGCAATGCTGTGGTCTATGTCAGTTATCAAAATTTTGTCTTTCGCTATGGGCGCAAAATCTTGGAGGGCTTTGAGGGTATAGGCAGGCAAGGGCGCACAACCAAAAGCCTTACTTGCCTGCCCTGCTACGCTCTCCAGCACATACACCTTGCCTGCGCAAAACTGCGCTTTGAGTGCCTCGAGTGTGATGTCTTCTGCTTCACTTCCAAAGCCTGTGATAGCCAAAAGCGGTACATTGGGCAGGCGTTGGATAGTAGTTTTTTGTGGTTTTTCGTTTTTTCCTTTGACAGTACAGCCCACTGCGAACGTAAGGCAGGCAAGGTACAGGAGATATTTTATAGGATACATTGGGGAGGTCATGAAATATTTTTGCAAAACTAAGGCTTTTATTTTATTTTTAGACAACCGCTACGTAAAACTTATACAAACTTATACATTTGATGTTCACTTCCTGCTTCGTAGCCCCCCTGTGCCATTTGACACAGGCTTTTTCGAGGCTCCACAGGCGGACACGGTGTAGCTCACCGCCAA
>JAAFJK010000785.1 GCA_013298105.1 Cytophagales bacterium | reverse complement strand
CTGTTATGGCATTTACTTCGACAAGGTCGCGGATTTTTGTCCATTGATAACCAGTAAGGGGCTCATACTTACGCACTTTGAAGTTGTAAGTTTTTTTTATAAATTACCATAATATTTCTAATAAAAAGCGTAAAATTAGCACATTATTTTGATATTTTCACAATAGTATTACTTTCTAAACACACTCTAAGTGTTTGATAAGAGCGTATCTTTTCATATTTCTATAAGTTCTGTACTGAGAATAGGGGCATTTTGCTGTTCTGTCATTTCTTTTTGCGTTTCCCAAAATAAATGAAGGGCATCTTTCAGGTTTTCGCGCAAATCTTCGACAGTTTTGCCTTGCGACAATACTTCAGGGACTTCCGCCAACTGTCCAACCAACCAACCATTTTCGCCTTGTTCTATCAAAATGTGAAATTTCATACGATTTTTGTTTTACGTTATAACGCGAAAAGGCAAGCTATAGTATATTCCTTGCCTGCCTGATAACAAAAAGAAGCACCCTTCAGTGCTTCTTTTTGTTATTTTTGTTTGAGAATTTTCTCTAATGACTCTCGGCTTTTGGTAAGGATTTCGTTTGCCAACGCTTCCTTTTCGGCAGGAAATACCAAGTCGCTTGTAGGTAGTTTTTCGACTAAAATACCTTTGTTGTCTATTAGTTTTTGAAGGTTTAATTTTTTCATATTATTTTTCGTTTGATTAAGAACGCTTGATAATCTCTATTTGGTATAAAATTCTCCCACGCATTTTGATAATGCCCCAAAATCTCGAAAAGTGTTGAGATTTCTGTCCAATACTTTTGAATATTCATACGATACAAACGATTTCGTGCAGGTGTAACACCTATAGCAAAAATCGTAGCGTTGGGGTTTTGTGCCGTAAACTCTATAATTGTGTTTGCTACAGTTGCCAATACTTTATCCGTGTCGCCATTATTGCTTACTATGTTTGTATTGATAGTTCCTGCCACAAAATCAGCATCTCCAAAGCCTAAATTATAGACATCAGGCACAGGAGCTGGTGTAAAAACTACTACTTTTTCAATTTTGCCATTTTTTCCTTCACTCGTAAATTGGAAACGCGAAAAAGTTGCTTCAAACTGAAATTCATATACTTCTATATCTATCATAGTGTTTTGGGTAGGTAAGGTTTATTTATCAAGTAGCTTATGCAATGCCTCTAATTGTCTCTCAAAACTTGCTATTTGTTTTTGCAAGTCTGTAATGCGTGCATCTTTCTCTGATAGCGTTTTTTCATAGAGTTTGCTTGTTTCATGTATGGTATAATGCACACAATTAGCCGCATAAGTCCCTTCTGCTTTGCAGTCATTAAAAACTACTTTTTCGTCAAAACCTATTAGGCTTGCTAGACTCATTTCTAAAACTTGAGCGATATTGTTGAGATGTGTAACAGGAATATCTTTTGCAATGTCATTTTCAAGGTCAATGTAATTGCGTGTTTTCATGCCGATGTTTTCAGCCATTTGCTCTTGGGTAAAACCTTTAAGCTCACGCAAGTTTTTAATGTTTTGTTTGATTTCAGCTAATTTCATGAGAGTTGAGTAATTGAGGGTTAATGATCTGCAAATATAGTGCAGTTTTTCGGTGTTTTTATTTTGACTGTAAAGATAGTTTTTTACGTTTTTACATACAAAGGTAGTATTCTTTTGTGGTAAAAACAAATATATATATTATGAAACACATTTTTTTGTATCTGCTTCTTTTATTGCCCAATATTGTGTTTTCTCAATATTCTAGAGGGCTAAGCCAAGATGAAACCCAATTAAGTGATCCCCCAAATGCAACTTTTAATGCTTTCGGTTCAAAGTTTAACTCTAACTTAGATAAACTTAGTTTGCGTTTGAAAGGCAAAGTATCTAAAAGTACTACAAGTCAGGGTAGTTGTGGTAGTTGTTGGGCTTTTGCCGCAATAGCCGCAATAGAGAGTAGTATTTTAATGCAAAATGATGATTTATCCCCTGAAGATTTAAATTTATCTGAGCAAAGTGTTTTAGACTGCTCAGGTGCTGGAAATTGTGAAGGAAGTGGCTGGCCTCAAAACGTTTTTGCGTTCTCCATGAAAGGTCATTTCGATATTTCAGAAGAGGAATATAGTAAATATAAGGGCAGAAAATATAAATGCGCCTATAAAAGTGGGAAAAAATATAGAGTAAAACATTGGGGATATGTATCGCCTAAAAATAATATTAGGGCGATAGCATCGGTTCAACAGATAAAAGATGCTATCTGTAAATATGGTGCGGTCATGTCCCTAGTGTATTCATCATCAGGAAAGTTTACAAACCACATAGGAAAACGAATAATTGTGGGTTATCCTTCAAAAGATTCACCACAAACAGACCATGCAGTTGCTATAGTGGGTTGGAATGACGAACACAAGGTTTGGCTAATTAAAAATTCTTGGGGGGCTAACTGGGGGGACAATGGTTATGGCTGGATTCGCTATGGAACAAATCGCATTGGAGAAGGAGCTACTTGGGTAGTTGCTGGGGAAACAAGCGAACGAAAAACGAATTATAATCAGACAATAACAAACGAAGAGGACGAGTGGGCAAATGTTGATAATGAGTCTGAGTCTGACGATGACACAAGTATAACACCAAGCCAAAATAATACATGGATTGATGTTGATAATCCTGATATTGATGATGCTGATATTGAGTTTGGCGATGAGACAAGTATAACATCAAATCACGATTACATAATTATTCAAGATCGTTTGGGAGAAAATCAGATATATGAGGAAATTGTGGTGGTAGTTGGGTGTAATCGTTTTGAGGCAAAACTAGATTTAAATACTCCATTTGTAAGGAAAAAACTTTCTATTCCTAAACAAGGTGAGCATTATTGTAGAATCGAATGTTACACGGAATATCGCGGGGGGCAAACTAAACGAAAGGAAACAGTAAAAAACGGTTTCTTTTATAACAAGCAAGCTTTTGAAGTAATGACTCTTGAAAATGGGAATATAGATTTGATTTTGATAGAGTGATTACCCCTCGTTGTGCGTAGTTTCCAACTACGCACTTCCAATAGAAGCGGGTTTGCAACCCGCAAAATGCAAAGCATTTTTCTACTGAGCTAAAAAACAACCAAAACCGCGCTAAAATCCTACAAAACAGGGGTTTAGCGCGGTTGTTTTTCTGATTTGTTTATGTGTTATTGATTGTGTATTTTTGCAAAAAATATGAACAAGGAACACTATCAATATTCGCAAGCCCAAAAGGACACAGACAATGTGCTTTATTCTTTTTTCAGCGTTGGCAATCGTACTATTTATAATTCGCCTAAAACAACCTTTATCATGAGAGAACAAACTCCTATTGTACCCGAATTGTATGATGAAGCACGCTTGAAAGCTATTTTTGAAAGTCCGTTTTTACAAAAAAAGCTACAGGAAGCCAAATCTTATTATACTAAAATTTCAAATAAAATAACAATTTTATTTGAAAAAAATACAGAAAAATGTAATTTGTAATTTTGCTACTTTCCATAGACATGGATTTGCAACCCGCAAAATGCAAAGCATTTTTCTACCGAGCTAAAAAACAACCAAAACCGCGCTAAAATCCTGTAAAACAGGGTTTTAGCGCGGTTGTTTTTTGGGTGGGTGGGGAAGTGTGAAAACCAAAAAACGTGCTTCCTTTGTTATTTTCAAATAGAAATGATATTTTTGCATGAATTTGTAAATAAATAACGTTGATGAACAGAGAAAGTTATGCCTACGAAAACCACGAAAATGACCTGCTTGTATATGCTTTTGAAAGTATTGGAAAACAAGGCATAATCAAAAAAATGGTTTATTTTCAAGAGATTAGTCCAAATTTTTACAACTTGGCAATGGGCGATTACTTGGGCGAATATGAAATTCCTATAGACGATATGCACGTATCCGATAATGGAGATATGCCTAAAGTATTTGCTACTATAGCTAAAATAATTGCACATTTTTTGCACGAAAATCCTCAATACACCGTTTTTATAGAAGGTAACACACCTCTCAAAAAAGCCTTGTATCAACGCATAATTACCAATAACAGAAAAGACTTAATCACTTTTTTTGATTTATTTGGTGTTGATAGCTTAGGGAAAGTACAAAATTTTGATGCAACAGAGTCTTATGAAGCCCTTTTAATTAAAGCAAAACAAATTTTCTGATATGAATACTACCAATAAAATTCTAACCCCTGAAATCATAGCCCAAGTACAAAAAGCCACTAAAGAAGGTACTTTTGGCAAGGCTAAAATAGCACACGCAAAGGAACTTTTACAAAAAGGAATCCTTGAACAAATGGAAGCGTTGCTTGAGCAGAAAAAGCAAGAAGCGCAAAATATGTGAAATGGCAACTTACCTGTTGCGCATAGTTTCCAACTACGCACTTCCAATAGAAGCGGATTTGCAACCCGCAAAATGCAAAGTATTTTTCTACTGAGCTAAAAAACAACCAAAACCGCGCTAAAATCCTGTAAAACAGGGTTTTAGCGCGGTTGTTTTTTGGGTGGGTGGGAAGGTTATGCGCTAAAAAATCATAAATCTTACTTTTTTAGGCTTGAAAACTTGTATATTTTGGAATTGGTTAAAATCACGCGTATTTTCAGATAGAATGTAAGCACAACGTAATTTTTGGCTCAATGAGTATTAAAAAGCATCTTCCTTAAGGCAATGGCATCTATCATATCGGCTTGTGTAAAATCTATAACTTCATAATTTTCAATAATTTGTGTGATTTCTTGTGGTATTTGTTGATTAGGAAAATACCTGTGATGTGAAAGTGTAGATAGAATTTGTACCAACGTGAAACTTGCCACATATAACGTTACATGAGTTTGCTTTTTTAGTACTGTACCCTACTTTTTTTTTGTTAAATAAACTTTTATTTATTTCTATTAAAATTAGTAAAAGCGTATTTAATAATCATTTTGAATGTTTATTTTGATTTTTAGATAAAAAGGGCTACTTTTGTGCTGTCTAAACTCATCCGTAGCCCCATTTTGAATATGAGATATCCTCTCGAGTGCGAATTTATGAAATTAATGGATAAATTTCCATTTTTACGCCATAAATCTAATAAAAAGTTT
>JAAFJK010000404.1 GCA_013298105.1 Cytophagales bacterium | reverse complement strand
TAACGCGGATTTTACAGATGACATATAAAAAATCCGTATCCGCGTGCTAAAAGCACACACAAAAACGCTACTAATCTTTCAAGTCGTTATCAAAATAACAAACCGTAGATTTAAATGTTGGCAGGCAAGGTCAAAACCTTGCCTACCGACTGCTACAAATTATCTACAAAAAAGTCCTTCAACTTGCCTGCCTCTATGCGGACTTGTGTGCCTGTGTGCATATTTTTTACGCTAAACTCACCTGCCTGCTTCTCGTCTGAACCCGCCAACACCACAAAAGGAATCTTTCGCGCATGGGCATAAGTCATAGGTTTTTGTAACTTTTTTATGTTCGAAGAAGGATACAACTCTACCGAAAAACCCGCTTGGCGTAGTGCATAGAGGATAGGCAAGCAATAATTGAAAGTATCTTCATCAAAACCTATCATCAAAATTTGGGTAGCTACAGTCGCTTCGGCAGGAAAGAGCTGGAGTTCTTCCAACACATCATAAAGCCTATCCACTCCAAACGAAAAGCCTACACCTGCAATGTCTGGCACACCAAACGCCCCTGTAAGGTCATCATATCTACCGCCGCCACTGATACTGCCGACTTGCACGCCCTTTACTTTTACCTCAAATATCGCCCCTGTATAATACGAAAGTCCACGCGCGAGTGTGGTATCAAAATCTATGTGTAAATCTGTAGGAAAGTCTTTTGCTTGCGCAAAACCCTGAAGTATTTGGAAAACTTCGCGGACTTCGGCTATGCCTTTTTGCCCAAGTGCAGAGGCTTGAAAATAAGTTTCAAAAAACTTTAGTTTATCTTCATTCGTGCTATTGGTGTTTGCAAGTTCAAAAATGGGCAATAAAAGCGCAATGGCTTTTTCAGAAAAGCCTCTGTTTTTGAGTTCTTCCAGCACTTTGTCTTGTCCTATTTTGTCTAATTTATCTATAGCTACACAAAGGTCAGTGAATTTGTCCATCTCGCCAATAGCTTCTGCCACACCATTCAGGATTTGGCGGTGGTTCATTTTGATGTCATACGCTTTCACGCCTAATTTGCCCAATACCTCGTTTATCATCAGTATAATCTCTGCTTCGCAAAGCAAAGAAGTCGTACCTACTACGTCCGCATCACATTGATAAAACTCTCTATAACGTCCTTTTTGTGGTCTATCTCCGCGCCAAACAGGTTGGATTTGATAGCGTTTGAAAGGGAAAGTAAGCGTGCCTCTGTTCATGACCACATATCGAGCAAAAGGGACAGTAAGGTCGTATCGAAGGGCTTTTTCTGTGAGATGGGAGGCAAGTTTTTTGTAGCCCAAGTCGAGCGGGTTTTCAGGTAATTTCTTCAAATAATCCCCCGAATTGAGTATTTTGAATATGAGCTGGTCGCCTTCCTCGCCATATTTTCCTGTCAGGACATCAAGGTTTTCCATAGCGGGCGTTTCTAAAGGTAGAAAGCCATATCGTTGATAGACTTCGCGGATAGTCTGAAGGATATAATTGCGTTTTGCCATGACTTCAGGCGCGAAGTCGCGCGTGCCATCAGGTCTTGTAGGTGGATTGATTTTCATATTTTGCAAAAATCTGAAAAAAATCTGAAAATTTATGTTTTTGAAAAAAAAATATGCTACCTTTGCACTTTCATTCAAAATTAACCATACTCATGGCAGTTACCCAATTCTATCGCAAGACGCGCAAAAATTATGCGACTGCGAATAATGCAACTACAGTAATGAAGCAACTTATGCTTCGCCCCACTATCAAAAAAGTAGATGTGGAAGCTATCAAAGCTGAATTTGCGGCAAAAAAAGCCTAAGTCTTTTTTGACTTATTGAAAACCTTTTATGAAATTGTAGCCTTTAAATACAATTTTATGAAAGGTTTTTGTTATTTTTGTGTACTTATAATGCACAAACAAGAATGTTTGTGATACATTTTAAACCTCTGCACATGGAAATAGACCTCAAGCCCATTTTGCTCAAGATTCGCCAATACGAAATCCGTATCCGAAAAGCTATCAATGCACGTATGCGGGGTAGTTTTACGTCTATATTTAAGGGTTCTGGACTTGAATTTGATGACTTACGTATGTATCAATATGGCGATGATGTGCGGCGGATAGATTGGAACTCAAGCGCGAAAAGTGAGGAAACTTATGTAAAAGTATTCAAAGAAGAAAAAGAACAAACGGTTTTCTTCTTGCTCGATACGAGCGGTTCGCTTGGTGTATCAAGTAAATATGCCTTAGCAAAAGAGCTTTGTGGCGTGTTGGCATTCTCCGCTATTCGTGAAGGAAGCGAAGCAGGACTTTTGGCGTATTCTACCCAAAAAGAGCTATACATCAAGCCCGACAAGGGCATGAAAAAAGCCTACGAAATAGTGCTGAACCTCCACAAGCACACGCTCACGCCCTCGCCTACAGACTTGAATGGTTTGATTCGGTTTGCACTGAATTTGATTAAACGAAGAAGCATTGTTTTTTTGATTTCAGATTTTATAGACGAAGGATATGATGATGTCCTTGCCTCCCTTGCCAAAAAGCACGACCTTATCGTGGTACATCTTACAGATAAACAAGAACTTACCTTGCCTGCCCTGGGGTTAGTGCCTGTCCAAGACATAGAAACAGGTATGATACGTTGGCTGAATACTGCCTCAAAAGCCGAACAGAAAGCGATACAAGATATTTTTCAAGAGCGCGAAGATTTTTTGGTGCAACTCTGCAAGCAGTATCAAACGGATTATTTTCAACTGGATACAGAAGAAGATTTTGTGTCTAAGCTCGTCAAGTTATTCAAAGTCCGTAATCAAAAATCAAAATTGGTGTATTAAGCACCACCATTATACAGTGTCTAAGAATACAAACAAATAAAGCCGAAAAGAATATTCTTTTCAGCAAAATAAATCAAATGAGAAAGAGCTTACATTGGCTCTACCAAAAACAGGGGCTGGTCATACTCTACAGGAGAGGCATTTTCTACCAAAACCTTTACGATACGCCCGCTTATTTCTGATTCTATTTCATTAAAGAGCTTCATAGCTTCAATGATACAAACTATCTTGCCTGCCTTTATCTCATCTCCTATCCCTGCGAAAGCGGGCGTTTCTGGATTTGATGAGCGATAGAATGTACCTATCATGGGCGATTTGATAGTGAGATAGTTTCCGCTTTCTTTTACTGTAGGAGTAGTGCTTGTTGGGAGTTCTACTTTTTCAATTTGGTTTGAAGCGGTTATTTGAGGTTGTGAGGCTACTTGAGTAGCTACTGTAGGAGAGGCTACAGGCATAACGACTGTTTCAGAAACTAAGTTATTGCGTTTTACGTGCAATTTTAGTCCTTCTGTTTCGATATTTACTTCTGCCATGCCAGATTTGGCAATGTACTCCAACAAATCTTGTATTTCTTTTGGTTTCATATACGATAAACTATGAGTGGGCAAAGTAACAACAATTTTGTAACTTAAACAAAATATTCATTATTTTTATTTATATCCTAAAAAATATAAGGAATGAAAATAAAATAACATGATAATTTCACACACGCGAAGCCACGCTGTAAGCGTCTGTTGGTATTGCCTAACCGCGTAAAAGCTCGATAACAGACGCTTACAGCGTGGCTAAATATTCTCAAGTTATTTTTTACTCGTTCCTAACGAGATAATTTCTCAAAATTAGTTGCTAAAAAATTCAAGCGATTGATGCGGGGCGACTCTGCATAGAGCATTTTGGCTTTGCGCAAAAGTTTTGTGCCTTTGCTATAGTTTTCTTGTTGCATAGCATCAAGGGCTTGGTTGTAGAACTGAAGCCCCGCCAATTCTTTGAGCGAAATGATGCGAAAATCTGGCTCAAGATTGACTTCTTGTGCAGGATATTTGACAAAGCCCAGCGTGCGCGAGGTCGTTTCCAACACTACTTCGCCTTGAGCTGTTTGGACTTTTATATAGACGTGGTTGTGTGTTTCGTGGATTTGATAGGCATAGCCCGTATATTCGAGCATGAGTGCAAAAAGTGCCACACTCGATACACAATCATAAGTCCCTGTTTGCATAGTTTTGGCAAAAGGGCTGTTCGTGGCGTATTTTTTCAGAAAATCTCGATGGGTAATGCGGTATAGTTTAGCCAAAAAAGCCCTTTCGTGTCTGACTTTTTGTTTTTTATGGGCTAATTTTTGAGCGTGTGCAAAAAGTAGGTGTGTGTACGCCTGCCGCTCTGAAGCACTTGCCTGCTCGGTAGGCAAGAACCATGAGAGTTGAGTTTTCCAGCTTGAGGGAGGCTCTTCTTGGGCGTGGGCTACTAAAAATAAGAAGTAGCACACACACCCAATGATGTATTTTTTCATGTGTATGGCGGTTTAAGTTTCTAATATTAACGCAAACTTAACAATTTAGTAATATAAAACCAAATGTTTTAATAATTTTTTAACATAAGAATAATTAATTCATTCATTTACAATACATTAGAAAATAGTAGATTTTTTAGTGGAATAATTATTTTTATGATTTTGGGTATTTTTTGTAAAAAGTACCTATCTTTGTCTATGAAAATTATAATACTTTTAGCTCTTTTTTTTGGTGCAACTTGCCTACACGCGCAAAGTTTCGATACATACTTGAGCGATTTTGAGAAAGGTACAGAAATGATGCCTCCTTACAGTTTTGATAGCCTGTATGCGGTAGATTGTGAAATCAACGTTTCTAAACTTAAGCCTATTCCTGCGGCTTCGGTAAAGAAGTTTATCAATCTTGCCCAAGTTTTGCAAGCCTCTGCAACAGCTCCCAATACGCAAATTCCTCAAAATACCAAGTCTGTTGCGTACTATTTTTTGAAGCAAATTCAAGTTCTTCCAGCCCACAAGACGGTTTTGGTGTATGCGGTGGCAGAGACTGAAAAATATGTCATACTCTTGAATTATGATGCAAAGGGTTCGCTTGTTTCTTTTGCGCACGTCATACACATGAAGGTAGGCAAGGAAACCCAGCTTTGCACAAGTGGCATAGATGGCAACTTTATGCTCAATCAAAGGCTAAGAAGCTATGATACAAAATCCAAAAAAGTTACCAAAAAGCGTACATTCCGATATTTTCGGCTGAATCATAGCACTGCCATATTTGAAAAAAAGGACTAAATTTGATATTCTAAGAAATGCGCCTTATTTTTGCGGTTCATTTAACCACAATTTTGATATGATGTACTCAGATTTACCATTTTACATTGACAATCCCAAACAAGTTAAAAAGGTCTTGACCAAAAACAAAGATTGTGCGCAGAAGCACCCCATGCCCAAAAATATAATACGTCAAAATAGAATTGGGTTATTAATCTGTACAGTTTTAACATTTTTTGTAAGCATGATAGCCATGGGTTTGTATATGCTGACAGCTTCGCTTTGGCAAACTGGGCAGTGGTGGTCTTATATTTTGTTGGCGTTTGTAGGTATAGCGGACTTGGTTTGTATGTTTTTTTTATACAATTTATTTAGAAATCAATATTCCAGTATCATTATTTTTTTTCAAAAATCTGTCTATTTCTATACAGACAGAGTTGCTCATAAGTTCAGGATACAGCGTGATACAATAGGCGAAACGCGCTATATGTTAGCTACTTCGCATCTTATAGCCACTGAAGTAGATGAAGATAAGTATGAAGAAGTGGAGTTAGGGGACAGTGTTTATATCCTTTATGATACTTCGTATAGAGAATTAGAATGTAGAGTGGAACCTCAACCTCGCACCCGTAAAACTCCCACCAAACGATTACCGCCAAAACAAAAATAACAAAGTTTTTTAACCTGTACCATGAAAAAAATAATACTAT
>JAAFJK010000037.1:1006-2015 GCA_013298105.1 Cytophagales bacterium | reverse complement strand
CTCTGAAGCACGTATGCCGTCCGCTTCGCTGAAGTCGAGTTTGGCATAGATGGCATCTTTTTCTTGCAATACTTTCCAAAGTTTTGTATGCCCCATGAGTACTGTAGTGAGGACAGGGATAGCATCATACTCATAGTGGTTTTGCTTTAGCACTGCCATTCTTGCCCCTTGAGCCAGCTGCACCTTGCCTGTGGTCGCGTCTATCTCTCCCGAAAGTATCTTCAAGAAAGTCGACTTGCCTGCCCCATTCGCGCCTATGATGCCGTAACAGTTGCCTGCTGTGAACTTCACGTTTACGTCCTCAAATAGCACGCGCTTGCCGTAGCGCAAAGATATGTTTTCAACTGTAATCATTCGATTATTTTATAGTATGGTTTTTAGATGTGCAAAGATAGGATAAAAAAATATAAATTGGTAGCAAAGCCCTGCCAGCAGTGCCAATAATATCAAAACAGGACGAGAGATAGGCGTGAATTGCAGTATCAAAAATGACAAAAGTACAAAGGCGTTTTTGTCCCATGAGCTTTTCAGGGAGAGCGACTCCAAAAGTATCAATGCGCCTGCTATCACCAAGCCTGCACTGGCGGCATTGATGCCTTCTATGGAGGCTTTTACTACGCGGTAGCGTTTCAAATACTCCCACACACGAATGGCAAAAAACATAATAAACGCACCTGGTATGAATATGGCAATACTTGCCAAAAGTCCGCCTGCTATCTGCCAGCCTATCCCATATTCACGCATAGTCAGTACACCCAAAAAAGAAGCAAACGAAAATACAGGTCCAGGTACAAGCTGTACTAAGCCATAACCCGAAAGAAACTCGTCTTGAGTAAGACGTTCTTTGAATTTTACAAACTCTGTAAACAGTACAGGTATCAAAACCTGCCCACCACCATATACAAAACTGCCGTTCCGATAAAAGTTTTCAGACATACGCACCCAGAGCCAGCCTGTAGCCCAGCCCAAAAGTGCCAAACCAAAAAGTACCCCCCAAAACAGCAGAAAG
>JAAFJK010000037.1:0-996 GCA_013298105.1 Cytophagales bacterium | reverse complement strand
CTTTCTCCTCTTTTTCTTGTTCTTTGAACTTGAAAGAAGTCGCTATCCCACCCAAAACGACCGCGAGCGGAAAAACCCAAGGCGAATGTATATTGTAGGCTATCACACAAGCCAAAAAAACTAAAGTATAGCCCGTTTTGGTATGTACGATTTTGCGCGTCATGGAGAAGGCGGCATGGCACATAAACCCAATAGCGACAGGCTGAACGACATACATAAAATCTAACGGAATCTTAGCGGCGTGCAAGTAAGCTACTACCATGCCGAGCGCAGTCATCAGCAAAACTCCAGGCAAGCACCACACCAAAAGCGTGAGGTAAGCCAATTTTGCACCTCCGAGCTTGAAGCCCATCGTTACGACTGTTTGGGAAGAAGTGGGACCTGGCAAGATTTGACAAAGGGCATGGAGTTCCCAAAACTCTTGTTCTGTGATGTATCTGCGTTGCTTTACCAATAAATCCAAAAACAGGTTGAGATGTACTTGTGGACCTCCAAAAGCAGTAACAGCGAGCCAAGCGACATCTCTCAAAAAAATAAAATACCGTATTTTTCGGACTTCCATAGCAGAGGTTTGAAATAAGAGGTACGAAGTACGAACTCAATACTTTGATTATTAAACTTTATAGGTAATTTTTTTTGTAATTATTTAGCCCCCTACCCCAAAGGGGAGAATTATCTCCAATTTTCGCCTATTTTAGTGTTCTTACACAAAAACTCCCCTTTGGGGCTGGGGGCTAAATAGTTACTTTTTTTGTAAGTGTGTCAGCTAATTCTTCTAAAGTATCGACCTGCGTAATGCCATATCGAAGGCATACCATATCTACATTGCCTTTGCGCCAATATCCTTTCGGGCAACAGACTATCGCCTTGCCTGCCCTGCCATGCAAGCCCAACTCAAGCAACGTGATGGGTGCAAGCGTAGCAGGGGCGAAATAAAAAACATGGCAAGTCGCTTTTTCTAATCCTTCCAACTCCCAATTTACTTGCTCTATAAAA
>JAAFJK010000337.1 GCA_013298105.1 Cytophagales bacterium | reverse complement strand
AGGAACGAGTAAAAAATAACTTGCTAATTTTGTTAATCTTTTGCGCTTATACTTTGTTGCAATAATCATTACAAAACACCGCTTTGCGCTTCTATTGCGCCTCGTCTAAGCCCAAAATATTGCACAAAATCTTTATCACTTTATTTTTTACTCGTTCCTAACGCATGGTTTTGCGGACTTCTCTTATAAAAGCCTTATCAACGTCATGAATATTCATAATCAAGTCTTCAGAAAGCCCATGTTCAAGCATTTTCTTTACTGCTTTATAAGTTACTTCGCGTGTTACTTCGCGTGTTACTTCGCGTGTTACTTCGCGTGTTACTTCGCGTGTTACTTCACGCGTTACTTGCTCTTTGAGAGCTTCAAGGATTACTTCTTCTACGCCCATATTTTTTGGTTCAGGGATAATGGTGGATAATTCTTGTGTATAGTTTTTTTCTGCGGTTGGTGTATTGAATTTTACATAATAACGAATAAAATTCAAAATTCTTCTAATTTTATCCGTTTTATAGCCTCCTCCCAAAAATTTACGCACAAGCGCAAACTTCCACATGATTTGTTGCGAGTCGGTTTGCATCTTTTTTTGTAAGGCGTTGTATGCTGTAAGCATTACGATACTGAATGGATTGCTGGGTATGTCAAGCTCCGCAGGTGTTTTTGACAACAACTCAAATGTATTGAATACATACTCAAGGCGTGTACCCCAATACTCATACATATACTTTTGCGGGTGATGGTTTTTGTGTTCGTCTGTATAAAGCACAAATGCCAAGATGTCGTGTCCGTATTTTTCTTTGATACGTGAAAAATAAATATACATACGCTCCGCAAAATTTATATCTTTGTAGCCTTGCACTTCTACATGAACCAAACACCAACGCTCCACGCCCGACTTTGTATAAACCTTGATAAGTTTATCCGCATAGCGTATCCCAGCATCTGAATCAAGCAAAATCTCTGCTAACTCTTTGTCTAAAAACTCAAAAGAACGACTAAAATCAGCCTCTTGCATTACCCACGCAGGAAAGAAATAATGCATGAACTCCTCAAATAAGTCTTCTATGATGCCTTTCCACAGTGCATCTTTCGAAACATCAATAATCATATTTCCTATAAACTTAAATCGTAAAATCCTCAATTAGTTTCCGCCACAATCTGACTGAAAAAAGTATTCACCTTTTTCAGAAAGCGTAACCAAAGGCAGTCGTTTGCATTGTTCAAAATACTGATAACCCTTGCGCATGGAGTTCCAAAACTTGATGTTTTTTGGCTCATCTTGGTACTGTACGCGGAGGCTGCGCATATTCTCATCTGTCATGCGGGCAGGAAAGATGGTTACAGAAATATTTTTTTGTCCACCCGCTTTGGCATCTACCGCCATGATGTATAGTTCGCGTATTTTGTCATCAGAGATAGGAATAGAACCCACAGTCGCACAGCCGCCATGTATGAATATGTCATTACTTAGGTCAGTCGTATCGCTTAAGCCCTTATCTACCTTGTTGGGATAGTTCAGTCCAAGCGAAAGATGATAACGGCTTTGGGCATTGAAGCGGTCTATCTTATAAAAACCTTCGGGAATTTGGTCATCTCCAGCCTTGCGCTTTGGTCCGAGCCTACCTGAAGACTTACAGAATTTATAGCTTTGGAGAAGCACAAAGCTCTCCTTGTCTTTGTCTTTGCCCCAAACTTCGACTACCTGCTCCTTTTTGAAGGCGCGGATATAGATATTCAGGCTATTCGCATCTAAGCCTGCCTTTTTGTAAAGGCGTGTTACAGAGTCGCCTTTAAGTTTATAAGCATCTTTTACCCTTGCCTGCTTCATCTGCTCCTGCTTATAGACTGTGGGGGCATAAAGCCTTGAAATAGAGTCTTCAGCACTTTGCTTAGGTGTTTTAGCCTTTGTGGTATCTGAGTTTTGGGTTAAATTTACAGGCTCTTTAGTATTTTTTTTGCGACTGGATAGTCGTCCTCTCAATAGTTCGAATCCTAAAATACCTACCAATATCAACAACACTATGAGCAAAATTTGTTGATTTTGTTTTGGATTGGAGGCGGTTTTGTTTGATTTGGGTTCGTTGCGCATATATTTTATTTGGTTAGATTTTGGAATACACTTTCCAAGGTTTGTTCTTCTTGCTGTAGGGCTATGATAGTCCATTTTTTTTCGTAGGCAAGCTGGGAGAGCGCGGGGCGAACATCTTGCTTTGTATCTGTGTGGATTTGATAGCGATGGGAGGCAAGTTGCTGTACTTTGCGAACACCCGCAAGAGCGCGAACAGCCTGCTCGTCTATGTTCTCCAAAAATTCTACATTCAGTATATTCTCGCCCTGTGTGAGTTGCTGAAGCTCACTTACGGGTGCATCTGCGACTATTTTGCCTAAATTGATGATGATGGCGCGGTCGCAAAGTGCTTGGACTTCTTGCATGATATGGGTAGAGAAAATGATGGTTTTTTCTTCGCCCAAATCTTTGATAAGTTGTCGGATTTCTACGATTTGGTTGGGGTCAAGTCCTGTCGTGGGTTCGTCGAGTATAAGTACAGGGGGATTGTGCAAAATAGCCTGCGCAAGCCCTACGCGCTGTCGGTAGCCTTTGGAGAGGGAGCCAATTTTTTTGTTTTGTTCTCTGGTAAGTCCTGTGCGCTGTATGATTTCTGCAATTCTGTTCCTTTTTTGTTTTCCCCAAAGCCCATGTAGCTCTCCTGCAAAGCCAAGATATTCCTTCACATACATATCAAGGTAGAGTGGATTGTGTTCGGGGAGATAGCCTATATTTTTGCGGACATCTTTGGAGTGGGTGGTTACATCAAATCCACAGACTTTGACCTTGCCTGCGGTGGGCGGTAGGTAGCCTGTAGCTATCTTCATGGTAGTGGACTTGCCTGCCCCATTCGGACCGAGGAAGCCTACGATTTCGCCTTTATTGATACTGAAATTGGCATTATCTACAGCACGTTGTTTGCCAAATATTTTGGTAAGATTTTCTACTTCTATCATTTGCTTGTGATTATCGCCCCAAATTTAGTGTTTTATTTCAAAAAAGCCTAATTTCTCGATTTTGCTTTTTACGATAAGTAAGAACCTGTATTTAATTTCTAAGAAAAAATTTGCTTTTTTCAAAAAAAAGACGTATTATTGTAAAAACTTAACAATTTCATATCCACATGGCAAATATCACCCTCAAACGTACCAAAACAGAGCAAGTGTTGGCTTTGTACTCACACCGAATCACAGACATGGTGCGCAATCTCATGTTTGAGTTCATCTCCAATCTATCCCAAGAAACTATCAGCACAGAAAATGCAGATACGGCTATGGAGGTAGAAAGTATCATTGAAAATAATAACGAAATAGCTGACGCTATTCGTGTGGATAGTACAAAAAACACGATAGTCGTACTGGAGATAGAAGACAAAGACATCATACTCAACTTCAAATCGTATTGGTACAATGACCAATACCTCTACCACGAAGTAACGATTACTTCTTCTGAAACATTCAATTTTACAGATTACGCGCTGTTTGATTATTTGCTCGAAAATTCTATCTTCCACAGTGAATTTAAGGGTGCATACATCAACATAGAATCAGACGATGCCCAAAACTTCTACAAGCATGAATTGCCTGAACGTAGTTTTGATGATATTTATTTGCCTGAAAAGATGCTTACTGACCTCAAAGCGTATATTGCACTTTTTGATAAGCGTCAGCGAATGTTGCGCTATCTTTTTGTGGGTGCGCCAGGTTCAGGCAAAACGGAATCCTTGATTGTCCTTGCGAATACGCTCAAAGCACAAGGCGTTACAATTTTGAAGGTATCCGCTGCCGCTTTGCGTAACGGGGTAAAATTTGCGAATATCCTTGCGCCCGCGCTCATAGTGCTTGATGACATAGATTTGGATTTGGGCAATCGTGATGATTATACGCAAACAACTTATTTGCGTGCATTCCTTGATGTGCTTGATGGCGTAGAGAAGTTAGCCCCCAATGTGGGCATCATAGCCACTACAAACGCACTTTGGTTGGTAGATACTGCCGCACAAAGACCAGGTCGTTTCAATAAAATCATGTCGTTTGGTACGCTTACCAAAGAAAATATTGCCAATATCATTGAAAAAGCCTTGCAACACATTGGCTTGGAAGAATACCTAAAAGCACTTAGTGCCAAAGAGCTGGTAGATGCCTACAGCGACAAAAAACAAACAGGCGCGTACATCTATAACATGACACAAATGCTTGCCAACCAAATAGATATTGGTATGCTTGCCGCTAAGTCCAAAGATATTCTGGAGTATATGGTAGAAGATGCCGACCTGCTTACTTCGCTACAGTCCCAAGGTTAGCATTTAAAATACCTTGCCTACCCACGCGGGCAGGCAAGGTATTTTCAAAGTTTATACAATTTCATTTTTTGGTAGTCTGATACAATTTATTTGTCTTTCAAAAAATCATTCAACTCCTCTTTAGTGTTACTAAAATTTAGCACACTGCCCAGCTGATAGTAGTCTTGTTTGTCATAGCAAAAACTATAGGCATACTTCAGGTACTCTATGCGTGTGTTCTCAAAGCTAAATATTTGGGTAATTTCTTTGATTTGAGATTTACTCATACAAACGTCTTTAGTTAGTTTCTTGGCTATTTTCATTCTGTTTTCCTCAAACGTGATGTCTTTAATTTCTTCTTTGAGGTTTGAAAACTGGGCTGAACTAAGGGCATTTGCACAGCCTTCTGTCGTGCGTGTGATGACTTCTTCTCTGCGCTCTACGACAATCTCGGTAGTAATTTCGCGTGGTCTTTCTACAGGGCGTTCTATAGGTTTTTCTACAGGGCGTTCGTTATTTCTTTTGCGGATTTCACCAATGCCCAGTATGTCGTCAAGCTGTTCGCCCAATTCGTTAGATTCTTTTTCAAGTTCTCTGCGAATGACTTTTTGTGCCACGCGCATAGCCTCGTCTTGATTATAGAATATTTTGGTTTCCACCATTACATTTTTGCGTCTGCCCGAAAGGTCTTCTACATCTTTGTAGATTTTGTAAGCAATTTTTACCCCTACGAGTTCTGCTTGGATAAGCGTTTTGCTGTTTGATACAGTTTTGTCGAGGGTATTGGCAGTGGCTTGGTCTATTTGGTCTGTGGCGCGTTTGGTTTGGATAAGTTCCGAAACTTTTGAGCTAAGAGTGGAGGCAAGTTCATTGCGGGCGGCAGTGAGGGCGGCTTGGTCTGCGGCGGCTTTGGTGCCACTGGTAGAAGAACCTGTAGCCATCAGATATTTGGGATTGCCGTCTTCTTTTTGTTCGAGTTCGTAAGCCCACGCCTGTTCAAATACTTTTGCCATCGGGATAGAGCCTACAGAGGTGTACCAGCCTTCTTTTTCGCGTTTTTTGGCTTCTTTATTTGCCTGTTTGATGGACTTCAGGTCGCGTTTGCGGATTTCTTTTTGCGCCTGTGCGTACTGTATCGTAAGACAGAAGGCTACTAAAAGTGAGAAATAGAGAAATGACTTTTTCATAAAGATTATGTTTTTTTTAGGTAAAACGCCTTTATTCACTGTTAAGTTATGTTGCTTTTTTGGATTAACCACAAATTAACAACTAAACCCCATTTCCAGCGTTTGGAGGCACTTTTTAATAAAAATAAGTGGCGAATGAGGCGTGTGAAAACCTTTTGTGTTATACAATAATCTGTAGAGCTGTCGCAATACCACAATCTATGTGAGAATGAAGCCATGTATCAAAAAGCCGTTATTTGGTGCGGTAGCTTAATTTTTCTAAAACACATTTTTGGTATTTATCTTTTAAGTAACTAATTTTGTCCGAGCTTGTTTGGTTCACTACAAAAAATTGTACAGTGGTGTTCAGTGTTGGCAAAACAAACATTCAAACTTTCCCAAACAGTAGTCTGATAAAATAATCTACCATACCATGAAAATTTCTAAAAACATAGCCGTAAGCGAATCTGGCTTTATCTTCAACCCCACTACAGGCGACTCATTCTCTTGCAATGCAGTAGCCGCAGATGTCATCAACTTGCTGAAAGAAAATCAAACGCTTGAGCAAGTCAAAACACGCATCATCGAAAAATACGAAGTACACGCCTCTGAACTCGACAAGGATTTGCAAGACCTTTGGCTTCAGCTAAGAGATAATAACTTACTGGAATAAGGAACAAGTAAAAATCAATGATAAACAGTTGATTTTTAGTGCCTTAGAAATAAAAAGAAGCAAAATATAAAAAATGGTTGTAAATTTGTGGGCTTTTCTTAGTTTTTTTATCTATTTTTGAAGCCTTATATCCCACGTGGCATGACAAAATTATACACGCATTTTTTAGTAACACTTCTCTTTGTTTGTCTTGGGGCAGGCAAGGCAGTGTCGCAATACAATGCTATGGGACTGAATCCTCAAAAAGCCATTTCCCAATTTCAGTGCGATAGTTGGCAAAAAAATCAAGGCTTGCCCCAAAATAGCGTCTTTGCCATCACCCAATCCAAAGAAGGCTACCTTTGGATTGCTACTTATGAAGGCTTGGCAAGATTTGACGGTTCAGAGTTTTATACTTACAATACCCTGAATGTCAATGAATTAAAATCAAGCGGTATGTGGGAAGTCTTTGAAGATAGCCAACAAACGCTTTGGATAGGTACAAACAATGGAGGCTTGACAAGCCTAAAAAATGGCAAATTTAAAACCTACACCACAGAAGATGGCTTGCCTGCCAATACCATCACAGACATTCACGAAGATACTGACAAGTCGCTTTGGCTTGCTACCAAACAAGGCTTGGTAAGTTTCAAAAATAAAAAATTCAAAACCTATACTACCCGCGATGGACTTGCCTCCAAAGAGATTACTGCTATGTACAATGCCTCTGATGGAGGACTTTGGATAGGCACTTCACGCGGACTTTCCAAATACAAAAACGGCAAGATAGAAGACTATACACGCAGTAGAGTCGTATTGTTCAATAAATATATCACTGCTATAGCCGAAGACCATTTGGGCAATCTTTGGCTCGGTACACCCAGCGGACTTGTCAGGTGGAATGAAGCCTTGAACCATTTTGAAACTTTCAAAATGGCTGATGGACTAAATGATGACTACATTACCAAACTTTTCAGAGATAGCAAAGGAACACTTTGGATAGGCACGCAAAGTGGCGGTTTGCATAGAATTATTGAGCAACATCTCGGCTTTATGCGCCCTATCTTACACAAGTTTACAGTGAAAGAAGGCTTGAACGCCAATAGCATCACAGAAATATTCGAAGACCACGAAGGTAGTCTTTGGATAGGTATGAACAGAGGCGGACTGAACCGACTGAGAGATGGCAAATTTACTAACCTGACTACTTTTGAAGGACTAAGCGACAATGTTACGAACTGCGTCTATCAAGACCGAGAAGGCGGTATGTGGATTGGCTCAGTAAGCGGAGGAGTGAACTATATCAGGTACGGACAAACTTACACCATCAATACCACACAAGGACTTTCAAACAACTATGTGCGCTCCATTTTACAAGACTACAAAGGTAATATGTGGTTTGCAACTTATGGTGGTGGACTGAATAAAATGGACTGGGCGAGCGGACTAAAAAACCCGAAAATCACGACCTATATGCACGAGCAGGGACTGCCCAACAATGTCTGCCGAGCCATCATCGCAGGCAAGGATAGCAGTATTTGGGTAGCGACAAGAAATGGGTTGGGTAAGTTGAAAAATGAACGTTTTGAAACGTTTGATAAACTGACTGGGCTTGCTGATAACTCTATCATCTGTGTACTGGAAGACAAAGCAGGCAATATTTGGGTGGGTACAGATGGCGCAGGACTGAATATCATTCGTCCAAACAAAAAAATAGACTTCTATGACTATAAGCATGGCATAGCAAATGACCTTGTTTTTTGTATCTATGAAGATACAGCAGGTACGGTTTGGATTGGCACAAAAAACGGACTTACGCGCTACAGGGCAGGCAAGTTTGTGAGTATTTTTGCTAAAGAAGGCTTGGGAAATGATGCCGTACACAGCATCACAGAAGACGAACGCGGAAAAATGTGGTTTAGCTGTAACAGCGGCGTTTTTTGGACAAGCAAAAGAGCGTTGGAGGAGTTTTTGGACAAGAAACAAGCCAAAACCTTGACTGACCACGCCCGCATCTCTTGTACGCTTTACCAAGAAGAAGATGGCATGAAAAGCTCGGACTGCGCGGGTTCTACCTTTCCTGCCGTTTGCAAAGATAAGCGAGGCTATCTTTGGTATCCTACCACCTCGGGCATAGCTATCATAGTACCAACTGCTATCCGCACGAATCCCAAAAAACCGCACGTAGTCATCAAAGGCTTCAAGGCGGACAACCACGAGTACAATACCAAAGAACCCATCACCTTGCCTGCGGGGACAAGCAAATTTGAAATAGATTTTACGGCTTTGAGCTTCATGGCACCCAACCGCAATCAATACCGCTACAAGCTCGTAGGCAATGGCTACAGCGAAAACTGGGTAGAAGGCAAAAACCAACACAATGCTTATTATACGAACTTGCCTCCAGGCAGTTACCGCTTCATAGTCCAAGCCTCCAACAATGACGGACTGTGGAACAAAGATGGCATGGTGCTGGAATTTTATTTACAGCCCTATTTTTATCAAACGTGGTGGTTTTGGATTTTAGGCTTCAATGTCTTGGTTATTTTGGCGTACTTAGCCTACTCGATGCGTATGCGTGTACTTCAGCAACGCCAAGAAGCACTCGAAAAAGCCGTAACCGAAAGTACAGCTACTATCCGCACCCAATACCAAGAAATCAACCAACAAGCCGAAGAACTCAAAACGATTGAAAACATAGTCAAAGTTATCAATCAAGAAGTAAAATTTGAAAACGTTTTGAATATCTTGCTTGAGCAAGGACTTACGCTCTTTCCACAGGCAAATGCAGGCATATTTTTACTCTACAATGCTGAAAAAAATGCCTATTATGTCAGTGCGCACATAGGCTATACCGAAACTATCCCCCCGACATTGCTCTTTCCTACCGAAGAAGTAACAAATTACTACAAATCAGGCGTGCAAATAGATGACGAAACTTATATTTTGCAGCCTGCCTTGTACCTCAAAAGGCTTGTACCTATAGATTATCGCCCAAAGTCTTCCCTCGCGTTGCTGATACGCCCAAAAGACCACATAGAGGGAATTATATTTTTTGACAATGCAGAAGGCTTCAAAACTGTACCAGAATCGGATTTACAAAAATTAGACCGCTTCAAAGAACACGCTGTTACAGCTTTTTCTAAAGCCATGATTCTCAAAGAAGTAGAATATAAAACAGAACAAATAGAAAGCGCGTACCGCAAAATATCCGACAGTATCCGCTATGCGAGCAGGATTCAGCAGGCAATCCTACCCAAAATAGAAGAAATAGAAAGCAATTTTGCAGAAAGTTTTGTGTTTTATAGACCGCGCGACATTGTTTCAGGCGATTTCTATTGGTATGCCGAAACTGTCCCAGAAGCTATTTATGCCATGGAAAAAGACCGCGATGGAAAATTGACTTCTGTTTTCAAAGGATTTACAGACATCAAGTCTGTTCTTGCGGTCGTGGATTGTACGGGGCATGGCGTACCTGGGGCGTTTATGACTGTGATTGGCAATGACTTGCTTACCTCCATAGTGGTAGAGGAAAAAATAGACAAAGCACACAAAATCCTCGAACGCTTAGATAAAAATGTAAAAATGTACCTCAAGCAAGAAGGCAATCAGCAAGGACGCGATGGCATGGATATGGCACTGATAGTTATTGATAATATGAACAATACCATCGAGTTTGCGGGGGCTAAAAATTCATTGTATCACTTCCGAAAGGGCGAACTAACTGAATACAAAGGCGCAAAATACCCTATAGGTGGCGCACAAATCCAAAAGAAAGTATTTGAAAGTCAAACTTTTAGCTACGAGGAAGGCGACATTTGTTATATGTTCACAGATGGCTATACAGACCAGTTCGGAGGCAAGGAAGGTGTAGAGAAAAAATACAGCTCGAGGCGATTGAAAGAACTCCTTACGCGCATCTGCCTCCTGCCTATGAAAGAACAACACGCCATAGTAGCAAAAGAAATGGACGATTGGCAAGACTCCAACAAACAAATAGACGATATATTGGTATTGGGTATAAAAATGTAACCGCACCAAAATCAATACGATTGGTTTTGGTATGTGTGGGCAGGCAAGGTATTGAAAAATTTTCTAAAACATTTTGCGCGTTCAAAATGTTTTTGTTGCCCCTGTTGTGCGTAGTTTTCAACTACGCACTTCAAATAGATGCACGTTTGTAACGTGCCTGTTGCGATAGCAACAGAATACCGAGCGAAAACCAATACAAAAGGCAAGAACTACCTTTTGTGCTGGTTTTTGCTGTATGTAGGCAGGCAAGGTATTTTGTAATGAAAAAGCTGTAATTTTGTAGCAGTTTTAGTGTGGTTGTTACAAATGCTATCGCATTTGGGCAGTTGCAAACTGCCGAAGCCTTATCGTTTAAGTTGGAAACTTAAACGAACGGGGCACCTGCGTCTTATCACCAACCCACTACTTTGATAAGCCTCCTTACTAAAGCCAAAACTCAAAACTGTAATAAATAACCCCTATGAAAAAATATTTTTTGATAGCTTGTTGGCTAATAGCTCTAGGCTATGCCCAAGCCCAAACGAACCCATACCTACAAGGGAGTTTCCAAATCTCTGGCAGGACATACTTGTGTTCTAATCCTGCTAGAATTGTATTTATATTTCCTTCTACCAATACGATTTCATCAAGTAATAGCTCTAATTATGCAGATAACAGTATTCAACCTCTTTGCAGATTAGCAGAACTGAATGAAACAGTAATGAAAAATCATGTAGATGCCATATTTTCTCCTCAGCGCAAGCAAGAACTACAAGGCAACAACCTCTCAATAGGCGTTTATCTTAATAGAAGTACAGGCGTAGTAAAGGAAATATACTTTGTCATAGATACTGATAGTAAAATAACTCCATTGGAGTTATATCAATTGGAAAATCAAGTACGTTCTGTAATGTACTCTCAAGCAGGCTATGAGATATGCCCTGAGATAGAAGTAGATTATGTGCATGGTAGGTGGGGACTTAGATTTGAGTAAGCCCCTGTTGTGCGTAGTTTTCAACTACGCACTTCAAATAGATGCACGTTTGTAACGTGCCTGTTGCGATAGTAACAGAACTACCATACAAAAACCAACACAAAAGGCAGAAATCTGCTTTTTGTGTTGGTTTTTGCTGTATGTAGGTATGCAAGGTATTTTGTGATGAAAAAGCTGTAATTTTGTAGCGGTTTTAGTGTGGTTGTTACAAATGCTATCGCATTTGGGCAGTTGCAAACTGCCAAACTATTTTTAGTGCGAAGTTGCAAACTTCGCACAACGGAAGGGTGTTTTTGTGTAAGTTTGCATTTAAACTTGCCTACCAAAACACTAAAATAGGCGAAAATTAGAGATACTTCTCCCCTTTGGGGCAGGGGGCTAAATAGTTACGTTATTTTCTTTGTACTATTGCACTTTTTTCAAGAAAAAGCTGTAGTTATTTCCTTTGCACTATTGCGCTTTTTTCAAGAAAAAGCTGTAATTATTTCCTTTGTACTATTGCGCTTTTTTCAAGAAAAAGCTGTAGTTATTTCTTTTGTACTATTGCGCTTTTTTCAAGAAAAAGCTGTAATTATTTCCTTTGTACTATTGCGCTTTTTTCAAGAAAAAGCTGTAATTATTTCCTTTGTACTATTGCGCTTTTTTCAAGAAAAAAGCTATCTTTGTATATGATAAAAGTTTTGTTTATTTGTTTGGGCAATATATGCCGTTCGCCTTTGGCGCAAGGAATTTTTGAACACCTTACGATGCACCAAACTGAGCAGTTTTGGGCTGATTCGGCGGGTACATCTACCTATCATATTGGCGAGTTGCCAGATGACAGGGCGATAGCCATTGCCCAAAAAAATGATGTAGCTCTAAAGCACCGCGCTCGACAAATCCAGAAAGAGGATTTTGAACGCTTTGATTATATTATAGCTATGGATAGGGCAAATTATCAAAATATTTTGACACTCAAAGCACGTGTAAGCAATACGACTGAACCCAAAATCATGCTTATGCGCAATTTTGATAGTACAAAAGGGCAGATAGAAGTGCCAGACCCTTACTATGGCACACCACAAGATTTTGAAAAGGTTTTTGAGATATTGCAATCATGTATGCAAAATTTTATCACTTTTTTGCGTGAGGAGCATCTGTCTTAAGTCATGGACTGATACACTTTTGCATACATTTCAGCCACACGCTGTTCGGCATATTGGGCTTTTACAAACTCCCGCGCTTGCCTGCCCAGCGTAGGAAAATCGGTGTGATTGACCAAAAATAAAATTCCTTCAGCAAGGCTTCGTGCGTCTTTTAGGGAGGCAAGGTAGCCTGTTTTTTGGTGCTGTATCATCTCAGGCAGTCCGCCTGTATGAAAGGCTACAGTGGGTAGTCCACACGCCATAGCTTCCATGACAGTATTGGGCAGATTGTCTTCGAGGGAAGGCAGTACAAACGCATCAGCCACGTTGTAGGCTTCATTCATAGCTTCGGGGGTAGCCAAACTGCCCAAATAATAGGTAGGAAATTGCAGATTCTCGTCCTTGCCTGCGCCCTTGCCTACCACCGCAAGCGCAAGCCTATCGCGCAAATCGGGATATTCATGATAGAGCAGTCCAAGTGCTTCTTGTAAGTACGCAAAGCCTTTGCGCGTATCTTGTACGTTCATAGCACTAAAAAGTAGGACAAATTTATCTGAAGGTATGCTCCATCTTTTGCGGAAAACGGGCTTTTCGAGTACACAAAACTGGGACGTATCTATCGGATTGGGGATAGCTTCTATGGGTATATCTTCCAAAAGTCCGCTCTTGCCTGCCAAGTCCGCCAGCCACTGACTACAAGTAACGACTTTGAGCCTTGCCTGCAAATCTTTCAAAATGGCTCTTTTTTCTTGCCAAAGTCGAGCAGACCAGTCTCTGGGCTTTGGATTTTTGAGCAAATAACAATTTCCACATTTTTCTAAAAAGTGGGTACACGCACCTGCATAATGACAACCTCCTGTAAATGCCCACATATCATGCAGTGTCCAAACAATGGGTTTTGAGAGTTTTGCCAAAGCGCGAAGCCCTTGCAAAGATAAAAAACCAAAATTTATCCAATGCAAATGCAAAATATCTGCCTCTTGTACCCAAGCGTTTTTGTGCAAATCCTGCCCCCATGTGGCAGGTGAGAACATAAATTGCGTGTTTTTATCTTTTATACTCCACCGCACTTGCAGTCGCTCTGCCACAAATCTCGCCCACGCCCGCTTGCCTCCCCAATACCCCAGCTCACCTGCCGTTACTGCCTGAAAAGGGGCAGGCAAGTCGCGGGTAAGTGTGCGGGCTTCGCACGTTTGGGTTTTTAGGAGTGCATTTTGCAGTCTTCGGCAGGCAAGGGCGGCACCGCCATAATGCGCAAAAGTATTCAATAATAAGACTTTCATTACTTATAAATATTATAAATTTTTTGAATCGCACCAAGAAGCTGTGGCAAATTGGCACTACCATAGCGTTGAGAATCAATGAATAAGGTTTGATTTTCGAGCTTCAGAAATTGCCAAGTGAATCCATTGGTTACGGCACCATAGATGGTTTTGATGTCGTTGCCTTCGCGTTCGTTGAAAATACGTGCGGCATACATTTCTGCGCCACATTGTCCGTACCAACTTTCTAATTTATCATCTTTTGCTTCAAAAATACAAACTATAGGCGATTCTATGTCAGAAACATTTGGGCTATTGGCAATCATAAAATCACATACACCTTTCAAGCCCTTGTCGCTATCTACATTAAAAGTGATACCCGAAAGTGGTTTGAAGTTTTGATTTACAGTAGCCAATTCTACCAAAATAGGCATCACAATTAGTTCAGATTTTGCCTTTTCGTTCAGCATGGGCATCAATAAAGCTGAAGCCTGCTGATTTTCAATAGGTTTCAAAAGATTGGTAACGTCTTCGCGTACAATGCCACAAATATTTTTGAGGTCTAATATTTTATAATAACGATACGAACTTGGGATTTTCATATATATTTTGGTTTGCAAGACAAAGATAGCTTTTTTTAGTAAAAAAGCGCAACGGAGCAATAGTAAGTTTTATTTTGGATAAGTATTGATTATCAAATACTTAGAGTAATCTTAAGAAAATATCAAGCTATAAATATTTAAAATAAAATAAAAACAAGAAAATACTTAATTTTTTTAATAATTTTGTAAATATTTAGTTTAACCTTGTATCAATTCTCAACTTTTAACCCTCTTTTTTATGAAAAATCGTTTCCTCGCATTTATTCTCCTAAATGCGTTCTTAGTTGCAAGTTGCACCAAAAATACGGAAAATCCTAATCCAGATATGGGCTGTACGGATCCACTTGCCGAAAACTACAAATCTACCGCTAAGGAAGATGACTGTGGCTGCACGTACAAGATGAACAGCAGTGTGAGCAAAACTGTTCCTGCCAATATCACAACTAAGGTTTTGATAGAACAACTGACAGGCACATGGTGTGGCTGGTGTGTAGATGGTACGCTCACAATGAATAATCTGATAGCCGCTAATCCAAATAAGATTGTTGGCGCAGTAGTGCATGATGGAGATCCTATGGAAAACACAACTCTCTTGAATAGTTTTACTTCGGCTTTTACAGTTGATGGTTATCCATCAGGTATGGTAAACCGCAAAGCTTCTGCTTCAAGTGGAGATATAGTAATGGATAGGAGCGAATGGGCAAGCAATGTAACAACCGCATTGGGTAAATCTGTAAACATGGGCTTGGGCATAGATGCCTCTATTTCAAACAACGTACTGAGTGTCCTGTTGCACGTAGCAAACAGAACTGCCGTTACAGAGAAGTACAGCGTGGTAGCTTATTTGTTAGAAGATGGCTTAGTATATTCGCAAAAAAACTTCTACAGCAATTTGCAGGGAGCTTCTTCTCACCCATTTTATTCACAGCCGAATCCAATCGCTAACTATGTGCATAACAAAGTGGTTAGAAAAATGATTACGGATTTTACAGGTCTGCCTCTGCCAACCGCTGCCAAAGATGCTAATAAAGTTTATAGAAGATTGTTCACAACTAATTTGGGTAATTACAACCTAAGTAAGTTGCGCGTGGTAGCTTTTGTGGTAAAAGACGGAAAAGAAGTGGTAAATGCCCAAGAATTGGTACTAACTACCAGTACAGGCAGCAAGAACTTTGACTAAGCGATACAGTCATAGTGTACCCATAATCAAACTTAAACCAACACAAAAGGCACGTTGTTGCCTTTTGTGTTGGTTTTAGTCGTATGTGGGACGGCTCTTTTAAATAAAAAACTAAAATATATTGGATATATGGTTAATGCAGTCTATTTTTGTAAAATTTCGAAAATAACTTGCCTACACCCAAATATGTTTGAAAAAAACGCTTTTGATTATACACACAGGCGCAAGATGCATGAGCGTTATGAAACATACACGCAGGCACGCGCAAAAGGACTTGCACATTTTGAAGATTATGAACTTGCAAGGCAACAACTTGCCTACCTCCGCTATGAAGCTATAGAAAATTTGGCAGAGAATCTTTTGACATTTGAGGAAAATTTTACAAAACAAGGGGGCAAAATAATTTGGGCTGAAAATGCCCAAGAAGCTCAGGAAGCCATCTTAGCCATCATCAAAGAACAACAAGCTACACAAATATTAAAAGCTAAAAACCCCATAACTGAAGAAATAGGACTAAAAAAATATCTGAAAGACCAAGCCTATAAAATTACTGAAACAGATTTGGAGTGTTTTATTTTGGACTCGCTGGCACTACCCGTCCAGCCACTTTCAGAATTGCAAATCTCTACCCAGTTACAAGCGAACTTGCCTGCCCTTTTTCAAAAAAAAACGGCAGAAAACCCGCGCCAACTTCAGATGTTTCAGGAAGTAAAAGACCTACAAGCAAAAGAAGTCGTACAAACTATTCAAAAACATTTGAGGCTACTTTATCCTGAAACGTCAGTAGGCATTACTGGCGCAAATTTTCTGATAGCCGACATAGGTGGAGTAAGCATAGCGGAAAATGAAGGCGATGCTCGTATTGTAGGTAGTTTTGCAAATACGCATATCGTAGTGGCAGGGATAGATAAAGTGATACCGCGCCTCAGTGATTTGAGCTTGCACGCACAGATGCTTAGTGCAAATGCTACAGGGCAAAAACTGCCTGCCTACCAAACAGTATTCATAGGCGGAGGACAAACTACAAGATATGCAATATTGCTTGACAACGGACGCACAAAGCTCTTGGCAGATAGGCGTTTGCGCCATGCTTTGCGGTGCATCGGGTGTGGGGCGTGTGCGGAAGTCTGTCCTGTATATAGGCTGGCAGGCAAGGAGGCATACCAAAGCCCTTATACTGGCGCGGTAGGCAAGGTAGTGAATGAGCATCTTTTTGGCTTGCCTGCCCACGCCGAGATGACTTATGCAAGTACGCTTTGTGGGGCGTGTGAGGAGGTTTGTCCTGTGCAGATTGACTTGCCTGCCCTTATCCTCCACAACCGCACCTTACAAACGCAAAAAGACCTTGCCTCCCCTACCGAAAAGCGTATGGTAAAACTTTGGCGAAAATATATGCTTCAAAAAAAATATTGGAACAGAAAAATTAGCCACTGGCAAGGCTTGCCCAAGTTCGCTACTGTGAGTTTTTCGGATATGTATAAAAAGAGAGGCTAAAGATGCTTATGTTTTTATTCAGTGTTACGTTTCTGCTTTCCTTTTTTGTTAAAAACTCGTACATATCAGTTCTGTAGGCATACACTTTGTTTTAGAGTGAAAATTAAATATCGTTTGTATTGCGTGGAATAGGATTGCAGTTAGTATCAAAGCAATTACGTGCCGTACCAATAAAAGCCTCTATCAGTGCTTTTCTTACCTCTATATGTTTTTCAAAAACCGTAAACCAAACTGAGAAAAAGCCTTTTGCAAGAGCCATTTTGATAATATTTGAGATGTTGGTTTGTTGATTTTCCAATTCCTTCAAACTATCGTCTGCCAACTCCCAAGCCTGTCGTCTATGCTTCCAACGAGTATCATTACGATGTCTATCTCTTGCCTGTTTAGCTAAACCTAACAAATTAAGAGTAGTTTGTGCTTTGCTACTTTGTGCTGTAGTGAGAGCAGGGCTTAGTATTACTAATCCGCCCTCCAAATACTGAAAAGCTAAAAATGTATTGTTTTGGTGTGGGAAATACATTAGGTTCAAATCTACAGTTTTAGAGCCTTTATTATCGCTTCCATTACACCTTCCACATGACAACAAGAAATTATCCCAATCATGTGTTTTAGAACTGTCTTGGTTTTGTGAAACAATATGCTCTACTTCTAAATCAGAGCTAAATACCTCACAATAACTGCAGTATGTACCCAGATTAGCCTCCAAAGGCATACGAGCATCTGTATGTGGCTTGTAAGTTGCTTGTACGATAAAAGTTTCATCGTGGGTGGTTAGTGTTTGGGCAGGCAAGGCTTTTTGTATGGGTCGCATATCGCTGTAGGTTACAGTTTCAAATGTTTCTTTTTGCTTTGAGGAAAGCTACAAAGGCGGGGTCATCACTATAAAGTTCTTCTAATTCGTTTAGTTGTTGGCGAAGGTTTGCTACTTCTTTGTCTGTTTTGCTCGTTTTACCTTTTGCTATAAGTGCAAAATATTCGCTTGCTACGCGCTCCATCTCCAAAAATTTATGGCTTCGCTGAGGCATTTCCACCCCCATCTCAAACTCTGCTATATCCTCAATACTATGTTTGAATGGATCGCCTTCTATGCCTTCACTATTTTCATCATTTTGTAAATTAATAATCTCATCTTTTTCTAAACTCTGCACAATAAAAGGCGAATGTGTCGTAACAATAAACTGAACATTAGGAAATGTAGCTTTGAGAGCAGGCAAGACAAGGCGTTGCCATTTTGGGTGTAAATGTAATTCGATTTCATCAATCAAAACAATTCCATTGCCTTTATAAGCCTCCTTGCCTAAAAGTGGATTGAGTGTTGCCAAACGACTTGCAATATCTACTATCATAGATAATAAAGCCCTTTCACCACTTGATAATTGTTCCAAAGATAATTCCTCATTATTTTTTAAGATAAGCAAAGTTGTGATTCCATTTTTTGTTATTGCTTCCAAAATGCGAAAAGGCATTCCACCTAAAGTAGTAAAAAATGTTTCAAATACTTTCCTTACATTATCAAGCGCGGGAATAGTTTTAGCATAATTTTTCTCCCTTCTCCCCAATTTAGACTCTTCATAATCTTGTTCTTTATACCAAATTATCCAGTCTTTTAAGTTAGTTTTATTGGGTTGAAAGGCATTTTTATAGGCGTTTAATTGAGGAAGCGAAAATTTATTTTCCTGTTGTGCTTGTTCAATGATATTTTTAGGGCTTACTCTGTCAGTCGGATGATACAACAACAGAGGCAAACTCAGTTCATGATTTTCGAGCAATTTTTCTATAAGTATTTTCTTATATTCCCAATAGCCTCTTTGCGTTTTCAAACTCCCTTCATTGTCAAATGAAGCTGTTAATTCCAAAATATTATTTGATTCAGTTTCTATAAAAAGCATATTTTCAGAAAATATTTGACCATTGTGCATATCTTTTTCAGAAAATCTATATGACTCGTCAGGCAACATACGAATCCCTATGCCTAACGCCTCGTATGCGGCAGTCATAAACTTAGAAATTTCCTTAGCCAACTCAATAGAAACTTCTTGTGTTTTGGCTTGTTCTTGTGTCAAAGCATAATATTGATATGTATATTCGACAAATTGACTCAAAAATGTAGCGATAGCATCAAGTATAGCAGTCTTTCCTGTTCCATTGCCACCAATGAGAACAATCATATTACTATCAGGAAATTCAATGTTTTTTTCTTTGAATAAACGGAAATTTCGTAATTCTATTTTTTTTATTTTCATGACTGAATGTGATTTATTTCATAAAGCAAAAATAGCATCTTTTTGGTAAAAAGCTGTGAATTTCTGACATTTTTTAGTCTTTCCTTTTCTGTCAAAAACTCGTATATCTACGCCAAAGGCAACAGTTGTGCTACTACAGTCCTTTTTCTTGCCTACCTCTCAAGATGTGTGACAGTGGAAATATGTGTGTGTTTGTAATCTATGCGCTTTTGGCGTAGCGGTTAGAAACCGCAATGCCTTTGCGTTTAAGTCTGAAGACTTAAACGAACACAACGTTTTAGTTTTTAAGTAAGGCATACTTGAACGAACTGTGAATATTTGTTAATTGTATTTCGTTGTTGGTAAATGCGTGCCTATGTAACCTATCCAACATTGTTTACTGTTGGGTACAGGGTAAAAATGTATTCTGCCGAAAAATTTAATATGCCAACTAAAAACTCTATCTACTCCATCTGGGCATCTAAATGTTCTTTCTTTTGAATATTTGTTCAGAGTTGATTCTGATTCCTCGCTTGCATTAAAAGGTAGATTTGAAGTATCAAAATAATTTACAGATAATTTTTGTATATAATCATCTAAAGTTAATAATTTTTGAATAGATACTTCTAATAATTTAGTGCCTATTGTTTGGATTTGATTCTCGACAGCATCACAAAATATCAAGTTGGGAAATAACTCATCTTTCCTTTCCCAAAAAATGGCAGGACTTGTAATAGAAAGTAACTCTAAAGAGTATTCCTGTTTTTGTCTATCTTTCAGCCATTCAGTCCAATTTTTTAGGTTTTCAAGTGTGGTAATGTTTCGAACTATAACTGTGTCTTCGTTATCTTCTTCTATTCGCCTCACTTCATAACTATTTGATGTCCAAATATTTTTAGCGTCATAACTGATACTTGCCCAATCGTTTTCAAAGGCATAGCCAAAACCTAAACAATCATTTTCTTGAAAGAAATAAAAAGGAGGCACATCTCGAAACATAGGTTCTTGAGCAAAAGCATTTAAAACCCTCCTTTTGCTGTCTTGGTCAAGCGGAGCAGTTTTGAACCATTGCATGAAATTCAAACTGTGGTTTTGTGTGAGAGCTTGCTCTTTAAAAGAATTGTGTGTTGAAATTCGTGCTGTTTTGTTTAGCAAAACATTCAGCTCTTTCAAAATATTGGCTATTTGTTCCATAGCTTGATAGGCTTCTTGTTGATTTTCTGCTAATGTGTCAAGACTTATTTCATTCAAAATTAATTTCATAGATTGGAAATTGGTTAGAGTTTAGGCAAGTTCTAAAAGACTATTATCCCATTCATCGAAAAAGCCTTCTTGCCATTTATCTATCCTACCATCTGCATCTATTTGTGGATAGTAAATTTTGTTTTCGTTGGTTTCTTTGTCTTTGCTGAAGTACAAAACTTTGGTATCTTCAGGCGCAAGAAGTTGATTCTTTACCACAATGCGCAATCCATTTAGTATGTGGTCGCTATGACTTTCTATAAAAACCTGCACGCCACAAGAAGCTACTTTTGCCAAAAACTTAGTGAGTTCTGACTGTGCTTTTGGGTGTAAATGTGCTTCAGGATTTTCAATAATCAATATCTCGCCTGCCTCTGCTATCAAACCCGCCACAATAATAGGCAAGACGTGAGAATATCCGAAACCTACGTTTGGTGGGGTGAATTCTTCGCCATTGATTATAAATTTTAATAAAATGATGTGATTTGAAGCATCTGTATTTATATTAACTTCTACATTTGTATCAAATATTTTTGTTAAATATGCGCCTATTTGTGTTAGTAAATCCTTTGAATAATTATCTATTTGCATTGTTTCATTTACTATTTTATCTCTTAATCTATCCATTATGGAGGCAATATTTTTTCCTTGTTTATCTATATCAAAAAATTTTGGAATTGGTATAACTTCATAAAATTTCTGTGGTGCAAGCCTATCAGCAGAAATATATCGTATCTTAGCAAAATAGTTTCTTGATGTGATGTGAAAAAATTTATTTATAGGTTCTTTGAGTTTAAAGTGTTCTAATAAATCTTCAAAAAATGATGCTAATAAATCACTTACTTCTATATCATTTTTATTTGGAATAAAATCTTTTATTTGTGAAGTAAAAGATTTTAATCCTTCCTCAATGAGAGGTATATTTGCTGGTAAATCTATATTAACCCGTTCTTTCACAAATTTTGTAACCTTATGTATTGTGGACATATGATAGGGCATTTTGGAATGTTTAAATATATTTGGCATATCAAAGTTTGTAATTTCTAATACTCCAGAAGCATATTCTACTAAATCAAATTTCATATATGTATCTTCTTCCACAAAACCAAAATTTATAGGCGTTTTATTATTAATTTTTCTATTTTTTACATCTTCAAAATTGCCTAAATCTATGCAACTACCATTTAGATTTACTTTATCACTGTACTCATCATGTTCCGCACTCTGCTTCATCAAAAGCAAAGACTGCAAAAGCGTAGATTTTCCGCGCCCATTAATGCCTGTAAGCAAGTTGATTTTGCTCAAAGGAAAGGTAGTAGCTTCTTGAAAGCATTTGAAGTTTTCGAGGGTGATTTCAGTTAGCATATTGATAAAAATTCTTTGGTTAAATTAAAACGTTTTTTCACTTTTTCTTTATCACTTGTAGCCAAGCCTATAGCATCTATGTAGGCAAGTTTTTTACAAAGTGCATCAAAATTAGTTTGTATAGTAATTTTATTTGCCTGTAGAAAAGTGTCTTCAGTGGTATGCAAAAAATAGCAAACAGAATCTAAAATTGCTAAATTGATAGGCGTTTTTTTGTTGTTTTGGGTAGGCAAGCGAAACGCCTCTTTTCCAAATATTTCATAACTCCATTTCATAATTCTATTAAAATTATTTTTCAGCGTTTCTATTTCTTCTTCTGTAGCTTTTGTATTCAAATGCTTCATACCATTTTCTAAAAAATCACTGATATTGCCCGTATAGTCTTTTTCATAATCAAATAGCATAAAACATAACACCCTCAAAACTGTTTCTTGAGCTTTGAGTCTTTTGTCTGAAATACCTTTATTGGTAGCCAATAAAAAAAACTCGTTTTCAGCTAAATCTTTGAGTATTTGAATGGATTTACCTCTAAAAAGTGCATTTCTAACTTCTTGTTTGTTGAGAGGCGTTCCTGTAGTATTAAGGCGTTCAAAAATATCATATACAATCGCAGGGCGCGTAGAAGGTTTGATGATAAAAACAGGAATTTGTTTGTCTTCTATACGCGCTTGTAAACCATTTGTTTCTTTTGTATCAAGTGCCTTATAATCCATTCCTTCCAAACGCTTGAGCTTTTTTAAACCTGTGAGTTTAAAGTTGGGATATTCAAAATTATCGCCTTCTTTCATTTTGCCTAAAAAAGAAATCAAGGTAGAAACTCTTTGCCTGCCATCTATTACAATCAATTCATTATCAATAGTTTGATTAAAAAAAAGAGCTGGAACAGGAATATCTAACAAAATAGATTCTATAAACTTGCTCATTTGAGGTTTGCGCCAAACCATATTGCGCTGAAATGGGGCATCTAAAATAATTTTGCCATTTTGGTATTGTCTTGCAATATCATAGACACTAAAAACTGTTTCGCGCATATTTAACTCAAAACGCTTGATGTCTTCAGGAAAAATATCTTCCTCATGTTCTGCTGTTTGGTCATCTGTTTCGATAACCTCCCCTTTTTCAGCTTCTAAAGTCGTAGTCATATTTTTTTTGAAAAAAGTTGTAGCGTACTTTATAATACGCTACAACTTGTTGTTTATTACATTACGCCACTACCTCCTCACTCGCATACTCCTCTACAGGAATACACGCACAAACGAGATTGCGGTCTCCGTAAGCGTTGTCTATTTTGGCAGAAGCAGGGAAATACTTGCCTACACGCAGGTAAGGAAGCGGATATGCCGCCTTTTCGCGTGAATACGGTTTTTCCCAATTTGAGGTCGTAACCATCGCCGCAGTGTGAGGCGCGTTTACGATAACGTTGTTGCCTACTTGCGCCTTGCCTGCCTCCACTTCGCGGATCTCTTCCCGAATAGCAATCAAAGCCTCACAAAAGCGGTCTAATTCAGCGCGGTCTTCGCTTTCAGTGGGTTCTATCATCAGCGTACCCGCAACAGGGAAGGAAACCGTAGGCGCGTGGAAACCATAATCCATCAAACGTTTTGCCATGTCTGCTACCTCGATGCCTTGTGCCTTGAACTCTCTGCAATCCGCGATAAATTCGTGGGCGCAAGTGCCATTCTTGCCTGCATACAGCGCGTTGTAATGTCCCTCAAGGCGTTTTTTGATGTAGTTCGCATTGAGAATTGCCATTTTGGTAGCATTGGTTAAGCCATCGCCTCCCATCATAGCGATATAGGCATACGAAATAGTCAAAATGCTTGCACTGCCCCAAGGCGCGGCAGAAACGCGGTAAGCCGAAGCCCCCTGCCCCAAAGGGGAGTTAGCTTCGAGGTTCTCCCCTTTGGGGTTGGGGGCTTGATGAGGTAGGAAAGGTACAAGATGCGAAGCTACACATATAGGTCCCATACCAGGTCCACCGCCTCCATGTGGAATACAAAATGTTTTGTGCAAATTCAAGTGGCAAACGTCTGCGCCAATCATGGCAGGCGAGGTAAGCCCCACTTGAGCATTCATGTTTGCACCGTCCATATATACCTGTCCACCAAATTCGTGTATCATAGCACAAATTTCTTGGATTGCTTCCTCAAAAACGCCATGCGTCGATGGATATGTAACCATCAGGCAGGCAAGATTGTCTTTGTATTTTTCGGCATTGGCGCGAAGGTCAGCCAAATCGATATTGCCATTTTCATCACATTTCGTAACCACGACTTGCATACCTGCCATAACTGCACTTGCAGGGTTTGTGCCATGTGCTGAAGAAGGGATAAGGGCAACGTTGCGGTGCGACTCGCCTTTGTGTTGTAGGTAAGCACGAATAGCCATCAAGCCTGCATACTCGCCTTGTGCCCCCGAATTGGGTTGCAAACTCGTGCCTGCAAAACCTGTAATTTCACACAACCATTTTTCCAAATTGGTAAACAATTCTGTATAGCCTTGTGCTTGTGTACGCGGTGCGAAAGGGTGGATTCCGCCAAATTCGCGCCATGTAACAGGTATCATTTCTGCGGTTGCATTTAATTTCATGGTACAAGAACCGAGCGCAATCATAGAATGAACCAATGACAAATCTTTGTTTTCCAACTGCTTCATATAGCGCAACATGGCGTGTTCGGTGTGGTGCGTATTGAAAACAGGGTGCGTCATGTATTCGCTTGTACGCACAAGGTCATCAGGCAAGCGAATTTCGAGATTTTTTGCAAGGCTTTTGGTGTAGGTAGTAAAGGCTGTTTTTTCTTTAGTGGTTTGCTCCTTGCCTACCGCCGTAAAGAGTTTGAAAATAGCGTTTACGTCTTCAGTGGTTTTGGTTTCGTCGAAACTAATCCCCACAGCCCCCTTGCCCCCGAAGGGGGAAGCCTCTCCCTTGCCCTCTCCAAAGGAGAGGGAATGAT
>JAAFJK010000499.1 GCA_013298105.1 Cytophagales bacterium | reverse complement strand
TTCGTAGATAAAGACCGCATAGGTATTTGGGGCTGGAGTTATGGCGGTTATATGGCTTCTTTAGGCATTACAGTTGGCGCAGATGTTTTCAAAACCGCGATTGCAGTCGCGCCTGTTACGACATGGCGATTCTATGACAGCATTTACACAGAGCGTTATTTGCGCAGACCCCAAGACAATGCGACAGGCTATGATGATAACTCGCCTATCAATCATGTAGGCAAGATGAAGGGCAATTATTTCCTTATTCACGGAACGGGAGATGACAATGTGCATTTTCAGAATGCTGTAGAAATGCAAAGCGCACTCATCAAGGCAAATAAGCAATTTACGTCTTTCTACTATCCAAACCGCAATCATGGCATTTACGGAGGCGTAACGCGCTTACACCTCTTTAAGATGATAACGGATTATATTGAAAAGAATTTGTAAAAAGTGCTGAGAGATAAAAACCTTGCCTGCCCATACGGAATGTGTGGGCAGGCAAGGTTTTTTTAGCTTTTTTCCCTCTCCGCCAAACGCTCGAGCGATTTTCCGTAGGCTTGGTGCGCTATCCAAAAGCAGACAAAGGCGCAGGAAAGGCTAATGGCACTATTCAACATAAGCGAATAACGAATCAGGTTTTCTGCCCCAAAGACATATTGTGTATAGACTGCCACAATCGTAGTGCCAAGTCCCATACCCATCAAATTGATAATCAATAAGCCTACAGCAGACGAACTCGCACGCATCTGATTGGGCATCATAGCTTGGATAGCGGCAGGCAAGGCACCAAACGGAAAACTTGCAAAAAAGTTGGTAGGCAAGATGAATAGGTAGGCAAGGGCAAAATTGGGCATCAGCGGAAAAATAAGATTACAAATCAAAAAACAAACCACACCCACAAGAGCCACCCGAATCTTGGCATTGACTATCCCGCGCTTCTGCCAATGGTCTGCCAGCCACCCACCCACCAGAATCCCCGCACCCGCCATCAAAATCGTAGAAATGCCATAATAAAAACCGACCTCTACCTTGCCTACCCCATAAGTACGCACCAAAAAAGTAGGCACCCAGCTCGCGGCACTGTACGTAACCATCGTATAAAAGCCTAAGCCAAAAGTTATCCCAAAAAAACTCTGCGCATTGGGCAGTAGGTAGGCAAGGGTTTCACGAAACGATACATTGGGAGTAGCCTCTGTGATGCCTTGCCTACGCGGTTCGCGGACAGTAGCCATCACGACCGCAATCAGCAAACCGGGTAAACCCACATAAAAAAATACAAGTTGCCAGCTAAAAATCTCCCCAAAATAAGGAATAACAGTCGTAGGCGAGTCGCCTACCATATACAAGATGCTACTTCCAGCTATCATAGAAAGCCCCGAACCTATGTAAATGCCTGTGCCATAGACACTGAGGGCGCGCGCAAGTTTATCTTTCGGAAAATAGTCGGCTATCATAGAATATGCCGAAGGCGAAAGTGTAGCCTCACCTATGCCCACCCCCGCACGCATAAAGAAGAATTGCCAAAAATTGCGTACCAAGCCACAGCCTGCAGTCAGGATACTCCACGTAAAGATACCAAACGTGATAATCCATTTCCTATTCGCGCGGTCTGCCAACCAACCAAATGGAATCCCTAAAATGGTATAAAATAACGCAAAACTAAACCCCATCAGATAACTTACTTCCACCTCCGAGAGATGCAAGTCGCGCTTGATAGGCTCTACCAAAAGTGCTAAAATTACCCTGTCAATGAACGAAAATATGTAGGCAACAGTCAAAACTATGACCACCCACCACGAGTACGCTGTTTTTTGCATACGCAAAAGTAAGCGTTTTATCTCAAAAAATAAGGGGTGTGCTTAAAGTTTTTTAACGGGTGGAGCTTCTACATTCTCCTGACGAATAAGGTGCGAAAGATGCGCTTGAATCTTCTCCCACAAATCTACAGGCTGAAAAGGCTTCGTGAGGTAGTCGTTCATACCCGCCGCCATACACATATCGCGGTCGCAGATAGACGCATTGGCGGTAAGCGCAATGATGGGGGTACTAAGATGTAAATCCTGCCGTATATGCTTGGTGGCTTCTAAGCCATCCATGACAGGCATTTGAATATCCATCAGTACCAAATCATACGGCGGAATATCTCTTTGCAAATGCTCAAGGGATTCTTGTCCATTTTCAGCTATTGTTACCTCCGCACCCCAGTTCTTCAATACCTGAGTGGCTATCATTTGATTGACTTTGATGTCTTCTACCAACAATATTCGAATTCCTTGAAGCATATCGTTCATAAATTTAATTTTGTAAAAGCGGTACTATAATTATAAGTATAAATGGCAATGAAATGTTGCAAAAATAGGTGTAAATATTTTTTAATGCAAGTATATTGTTATTATTTTTCAAAAAAAAGTATATTTTTTAATGAAAATTAGTATAACTACTATGATAAATACATAAACTTTCAAGTGTTTTTTTTTGAAATAAAGAATTTTTGCTGTAATTTCGCCTAAAAAATAGCCCCTACATGGACAAAAAAAATCTAAGAATAGTTTGTATTTCTGATACGCATAGCGGACATCAACATTTTCAGATACCTTCTGGCGACATATTGCTACACGCTGGAGACTTTTCTAAGCGAGGGCGCGAAGCAGAAATCATAGACTTCAATGCTTGGCTGGGTACACTGCCACACAAGCATAAAGTTGTGATAGCAGGCAACCATGATTTTGGCTTGGAAACTTATCCTGAAAAAGCCCACACATGGTTTACAAATGCACACTATCTGAATGATTCGAGCATAGTCTTAGAAGGACTGAAGATTTGGGGTTCGCCCATTACGCCTTGGTTTTATGACTGGGCTTTCAATCGATACAGGGGGGCGGATATTCGAACGCACTGGGAGCGCATACCCGAAGATGTGGATATTTTGCTTACGCACGGACCGCCTGCGCGTATTTTGGATATGACTTCGGGAGGCAAGGCAGTCGGCTGTGAAGATTTAGCGGTTGCTATTCAGCGTACAAGACCTTGCCTGCACGTATTCGGACATATCCACGAGGCACATGGCAAAGTGGAAATAGATGGCACCACATACATCAATGCCAGCCTCATGGACTTGCAATATAACCCCACCCAAACGGCATGGGTAATAGATTTATAAAACTTCATTTGATTTCATTTTTATTATGCAAAATGACCCTGAATTGAGTGGCAAATACCTTGGAAGCATTACCCAAGATTTTATCAAAATAGCCCACATACTGCGCGAAGCCTCGTATCAGATGCGCAAAAGAAATATATCGCCTTTTCCTATTTTTCCTATTTCCAAAGAACCCATACAAGTAGGCGAACTCCTCGTAAGCAGAGCGCAAGGACTTCAGACATGGGATTTTTATATCTCGTTTCTTGAGCAGTTCGTAGGCAAGGGGCTGATAGAAGAAGTAGCCGCTTTTCAAACTACCTACAAAGATGCGGAGGAGTTTTGCTGTTTATGCGTACTCGATACACAAAACAACTTCAATAATTTTGTTTTTGTACCTTTTCCTGAAGAAGAAGAACTGCAAGCGTAGTTTGATAACGACATCATTAATTTGTGAAAGAGGTACGCGGATAAGGAACGAGTAAAAAATAACGGTTCTCAGACAATTTTTGTGGTAGTTTTTTTTGCTCAATAGGATAAGGTTTTAAACCCTATCCTATTGAGCAAAAAAGGCGTTTCTTAAATCCGAACTTGCTCAAAAAATGTTTTTCCACAAAAATTGTCAGACAACCACAATTGTTTACCAACTTTTGCGTAAAAACCTTTGGAACTTGCCTACTTTTCAGCTAACTTTTCTGTGAAAAATTTTGTGATTTGCCAATATTTTCTCTGATTTTTGAATGGAAAATTTGGAAAATAATATTTTTGTAGATAACTTTGCGAACTCAATTTTAATAAATGTAACGCTTCGACAAAAGCAAATGCAGATAACATGGGCTTGACGCAAGTGGACAAAAGTGCTAAATTTGAACTTTTGTGCTTGTTTGCCCACCTCTGCCAAGCCTTGTTCGTTATGTGCATCTGTGGCAATTTGTTTAGCAACAAATTGCGTAAATTCTACATTTTCTGTGCAATAGGTAAAACAAATTCTGTCTGCAACTTTCTCATAAACATCGGCATGAGAAATTTGAGAAAAATATTTGCGATTTGAGTACGAAATACAGTGTATGATGAATGTGTAAGACAGGATTTCAGGATTAACAAATTCGGTTCTTCGAAAGTTATTGCGGAATATTCTGTAGAACAGGCTTCCAGCCTGTTTATTATTTGAAACAACAGGCTGGAAGCCTG
>JAAFJK010000582.1 GCA_013298105.1 Cytophagales bacterium | reverse complement strand
GAAGCCCAAAATACGCAATATTTTGAATTTCATACGTTATTATGTCAGCTTTGAATCAAAGCAAAGCATCAAATCACTAAACAACGTACTCACATGGGAATTGAACAAGCCATCAAAGAGGCAATATTGAATGAAGCCAAAAGAATAGGCATCGAAGAAGGTAAAGCCGAAGGCGAGCTAAAAGTACAAAAAGAAAATGTCTTTGGTATGTTTGCTGAAGGCTTGCCTATAGATGCTATAGTCCGCATCACGAAACTGCCACTTGCTACCATACAGGCATGGCAAAAAGAAATCTAAAGCTAAACCCCTGACCTTGCCTACGTAGGCAAGGTTTTTTTTTGACCTTGCTTTTCTAAAATAGTTACTGTAAAAAACTCCTCTTTCACTCACAAATTATTGATTAACAACGAGATGCTTCACTGCGTTCAGCATCACAAATGAGCCTATCACTTAGAAAAATAAAGGTTCTTCGAAAGTTATTGCGGGATTTATAAAAATCCACTGGATAATCATGCTGTAAGAATCCCCTGTTTAGTATAAGCGCGATGCTAAAGTGGCAAACAGATGCTTACAGCATGGCTAATACGTGGTGGATTCCCGCCATAGCTTTCGAAGAACCAAAACTAATTAGCTTCATAAAAAGGCTTTTGTAAAAACTGCTACAACAATTTCAAAAATAAGGAATTTAATTGTAATTTTATCATAAGTAATAGAACTTTTTAAATGCACTCTTTAAAAATAAATCATAACTAATTCATTATGAGGTGTTTCATTGTTAAGAAATCAGTGTTTTTTTGCATAGTTTTTGTGGCAAAAGACCTCTACCTTGCCTGCCACAGCACTCAGGCAGGCAAGGTGCAAGTAAAGGTAAACATATATTTCTTTAAAAATAAATATCCATTTACATTTTCATAACACCAAAAATTGCCCATTGAGTGGAAATAACACTAATTTTGCACCCAGATTAGTATTCCAACAAGGTTATGAGTATTTATATAAAATTTATTGCACTTTGTTTATTTTTGATATTCTTCAGTACGGGGACATTCTTTTATATAGCCAATGTAGAATCTCAAAAAGTAATACGCGAACAGATATTGGGCGACATTTCTCAACAAGCTACCAACAGTATGCGAAGCATTGAGCGTTTCATATACGAACGCATCAGTGATATAACTGCCCTTGCCCAAAACAATCTATTGCGAAATCCCAAAAGCAATCCAGAAGACATCAATCAATATTTATCGAAATTGCATAAAATCAACGAACTCTACTATAGTTTTTCGTATTTTGATATGAGTAGAGTCCGAAAAGCAGATAGCAAAGGACTTGATGTAGGCAAGCAACACTCGAAAAGTACGTATTGGGTAGATATAGAGGCAGGCAAGGACATAGTAACTGACATCTCTAAATCACAGTCAGCCAAAAGCAATGTACTGCATTTTGCGGCGGTAGTACGTGATGCAGAAGGCAATAAAGTGGGCGTGATAGTTTCAAGGATTTTAGTGGAAAACCTATACGAAGTGTTCAAAGAAATCCCCCATAGCAAATATGTGAAGGAATCATTGCAGATTGATTTGATTGACAAGCGAAATCTACTCCTCTACTCCAATCACAATCCCAAAGGTGTATTAGAAGAAACTTTTACTACTTTCAATCTCTGGAATCCACTCGTAGAAACAGATACAAAGCTCTATTTTTCTGCCAAAGAGCGTGGCTACCTAAGCTATCAAGGCAACGAATGGCGTTTGATTATCTCTGTTTCAAAAAATCAAGCCCTTACACTCCTTCAGCAAGTCCGCAATAGATTGGCTTTGGCTATATTGCCTATCGTCTTGATTGGGGTGATTATTTCTTTGTTTACGGCAAGTAGGCTCGCAGGTCCTATCAGAAAATTGGCAAAAGCGGCAGAGCAACTTGGCGAAGAAAATTGGGACGCAGATACTCAAGTCAATACCCACGATGAACTCCGACTACTTGGCAAGCAACTACACAAAATGGGGCTAAAAATCAAAAACAAAATCACAGAACAGCAAAGCCAATATGAAGAAATACAATCTCAAAAAACACGCATAGTACAGGCTTTTAAAGAAATTAGAGAAAAAAATAACCGCATCACAGAGAGTATTTCTTATGCCAAACGTATCCAAATGGCGATGCTCCCTGACGAAGAACTGTTGCGCAAAAATTTTGCAGACTACTTTATTTATTTTCAGCCCAAAGACATTGTTTCAGGGGACTTTTATTGGTTCAATCAGGTAAAAGTGGCAGGCAAGGCGTATTTTGTGATAGCAGTGGCAGACTGCACAGGGCATGGCGTGCCGGGTGCTATCCTCTCGATGCTCGGCAATAACCTACTTTCTAATCTTATCACACACCAAAACATCATCAATACCGAAACTATCTTGCTAAACCTAAATCAATACATCAAAGAAGAACTCAACCAACAACATTCACAAAATGGCACAAGCCATGACGGTATGGAGATGGCACTGGCAGTGATTGATTTGGAAACATACGAGTTGCAGTTTTCGGGCGCAAGCAGACCGCTCTATGTCGTACAAGATGGCGAACTCACAGAACTCAAAGGCGACAAACTCACTGTAGGCGGGGTAGGCTATATCCAAAAATACCACAATCCAAAGCACCCCATAGAAGTAACCTCCCACAAAGTTCAACTTCAGCCAAATGACATGATTTATATGTTTTCTGATGGATTCAAAGACCAGTTTGGTTCAGAAAATAATGTAAAAATGGGCAGTCCCAAATTCCGCGAACTACTCTTAGAAATAGGTTATGTAGCGCTTACTTCTCAAAAAATATTGATAGATAAGTTCTTTCAAGATTGGAAAAAAGGCTATGAGCAGACAGATGACGTACTGGTGGTAGGTATAAAAATATAACCATGTTCCGTAGGATTTTGAGATTCGGAATCAATATATATAACCGCTACGTAAAACTTATACAAACTTATACATTTGATATTCACTTCCTGCTTCGTAGCCCCCCTGTGCCATTTGACACAGGCTTTTTCGAGGCTCCACAGGCGGACACGGTGTAGCTCACCGCCAATTTCTCAAGATTCAAACTTGCATTCAAATCTCTATCTA
>JAAFJK010000046.1 GCA_013298105.1 Cytophagales bacterium | reverse complement strand
GGGTAAGGGCTACTTTAGGCGAGATTTCTGATGCGATGGAAAAGGCTTTTGGAAGGCATAAGGCAACTATTCGCGCTATTTCTGGTGTGTATGCTTCGGAATTGGCAGGCGAGGACGATTTTCAAAAAGCGCAACAACTTGCAGATAAATTTGCGGAAATGGAAGGTAGAAGACCGCGTATTTTAGTGGCGAAAATGGGGCAAGACGGACACGACAGAGGCGCGAAGGTTATCTCGACTGCTTTTGCTGATTTGGGCTTTGATGTAGATATAGGTTCGCTTTTCCAAACACCTGCTGAAGTAGCAAGACAAGCTGTAGAAAATGATGTACATTTGGTAGGGGTTTCGAGCCTCGCGGCGGGACATAAAACGCTTGTGCCTCAACTGATAGGCGAGCTAAACGCGCTGGGCAGGCAAGATATTCGTGTGATTGTGGGGGGCGTGATTCCTCCTGCGGATTATGATTTCTTGTACGAAGCAGGCGCGATGGGCGTTTTCGGTCCTGGTACTGTGATTGCCCTTGCCGCACAGAAGATTTTGGAGGAGTTGATGAAATAGCACAGTTGTTCCACTTCTCAAAGAAGTGAAACAACTAAAAAACAATCTTGCCTCCCTGAAAGCAGGGCTTTTTGGAGAGGTTTTAAAACAAAAAATATACAATATGTTCACTATCAATAATTTAAATTTGCTTGACAATCTAAACAAAACTTGGGAACAAGCAAGACCTGACTACGCATTTGTTTATGATGGCATCTATGAATCTGCCGTATGGGAAAAAGAACCCATCAAAATAATGTTCTTGCTGAAAGAAAGTTATAGCGGATTCACACACATTGCCAACAGTGGAGGTTATGAAGTGTTTGGCAAAGCAGGAAGCCCACACTTTTTTCCCAATATGGCTTTCACAAAGTATGCTATTAATGAAGTATTGTTAAGTAAAGCAACTTGTATTCCTCAATATGATAAGAAAAAATTGCCTGAAGTTATGAATAACGATGGTGTTCTTGATGCAGTGGCTCACTTAAACGTTAAAAAAACTTTAGGAAACTCTACCAGCAACGGAGGCGATATTATGCAATATGCTAAAAAGGATAGTTCTTACTTATCTCAACAGATAGACCTTATTTGCCCAAATGTGGTAGTTTGTGATAAAGTTACAATCAACGCTTACAAGAAAATCTATTTAAATGACTCGATAACTCAAGTAGGCGAATGGGAACACTATCACAAAGATAGATTGATTGTTTACCATTATCACCCAAGTTATTTTCAAATGACAGGTGGGAAAAAATCTATTTTCAATGAATTGCGAGATAGACTAATTCGTTGTTATTCGGATATTGAGAAATGTAATTTTAGTTGGCTTTCGTAGTTTTGAGTCTCAAACCGAAAACAAGCATTTTCAATCAAAAAATCCTTTGCGTGGTTTGGGCGGTGGTGTCCCCCGCCCCTACAATATTTGTTTTTTTCACAACAAAATGTAGGGGTGGGGCTTGCCCCCACCCAAACCGAAAACAGGCAATTTCAATTAAAAATCAACATTTGAAAATTTAAAAACCCGTTGCATGGTTTGGGCGGGGGTGAACCCCGCCCCTACAATATTTGTTTTTTTCACAACAAAATGTAGGGGTGGGGCTTGCCCCCACCCAAACCGAAAACAGGCAATTTCAATTAAAAATCAATATTTGAAAATTTTAAAACCCTTTGCGTGGTTTGGGCGGGGGTAAACCCCGCCCCTACAAAATTTGTTTTTTTGTGATAAATGTAGGGGCAGGGTTCACCCCTGCCCAAACCGAAAACAGGCAATTTCAATTAAAAATCAACATTTGAAAATTTAAAAATCCTTTGCGTGGTTTGGGCGGGGGTGAACCCCACCCCTACAATATTTGTTTTTTTTACAACAAAATGTAGGGGTGGGGCTTGCCCCCACCCAATTTTTCTCCAAAAAATATGATTATCCAAAGAGAACAAGGTTTCGATAAAATAAAATTTTCTTTACGCTATAGGTTTGAAGAAGAAACTAAAGCGCAATTATTTTGCAAAAGTATGCAAGAGAACCAATATCAACACAAACTCAATCAAGCCAAAAATGGACTTTTCATAGTACTTATTGATATAGAAGAAAACAATCTTGATGCGAATGTTTTACAAAATATTCATACAGAATTGAAAATAGAAGATAATGATTTTGATTTTTTTGTAAAATTTACCACAGAATATGACCATGCTGGCATAGATTTTCCCAAAAATGTACTTGACTTACATAAAAATTTAGGTGGTGGAATTGCTATATCAATCATTTGTTTGTCCTAATTTTGAACATTAATTTCAAAAATCCCCTTTGCGTGGGGGTGAACCGCGCCCCTGCAAAATTCGAAACGAAAATAGCTACCAAGAAATAGCCAATTACATCATCAACAATCCCGCTAATTGGGAAAAAGATACTCTTTTCTAATCCCTCAAATCATTTCCTATAGAGGTGGAGGTTTTAGAGAAAATCAAGCAAATTTAGTCGCAATACGCGCTATTTATTGCGACTTCCACAAAAATTGTCAGACAACCAAAATAATAAGGAAGGAAATGAACATCTTTTTTTGGTTTTTTCATATTTTTGAATGATGTTTGTTGATTGAATGTTATTCAATGATATATATGCTATTAAGATACTTTTTTCTACTCTTGTCATGTTGTTTTTCTTGTGCAGTAGCGCAGGGGCAAAATCTTGTTATGCTCAAAAAAGCAGAAAATTACTATAGCTTAGGAAAAGAAATAGCTGTCTGGGAAGATATAAAACACTTCAAGCACATAGAAGAAGCCTTGCAAAAAGCCAATTTTCAGCTCTCCACAAAGCAAACTATCAACTTTGGCTATCGTACTTCGGCAGTTTGGCTCAAGATAAACCTTCGTACAGACTCGCCTGCCGAAAAATGGTTCATGAGCGCAGGGACTGCCCTCCAAGATACGGTAGAGTTCCATTATCAGGACAGGGCAGGCAAGTGGCAAATGCGTAGGCAAGGTTCGCACTTCCCCTACTTTGAGCGGGAAGTAAAGCATAGATTCAATACCTTTTTACTGCCTTTTGAAAGCTCCGCCCCGCACACTTACTATGTGCGTGTGGCAGGCAAGAGTCCGCTTGTTTTGCCTATAATCATACAAACAGAAAGCGACTTCTACAGACACAAAGCGACCGAAAATTTGGGCTATGGCTTGTATTTTGGGATTCTGTTTGCTATGATGATATACAATATTTTCTTGTATTACGTCTTGCGCGACCTGAATTATTTATATTATGTCCTGAGCATTTTTAGTATTTTTATGTTGCTCTCGGCACTTTCAGGCTATAGTTTTGAATATTTTTGGGGTGATTATGGCTGGGGGACACTGTATCAAGTCCGAAGTTTTGCGGGGTTTATTGTAGCAAGTACGGGCATTTTTGCCATTTCATTTTTGCGCCCAAAAGAGTACGCCCCTTTCCTACATTACGCGCTCTGGGCAATGACTATTTGGGGCGTTTTGCTTGCGCCTTTGATACTTTGGGCGAATATGTTGCCCGCAGGCAATGTTACGATTACGATTCACTCCATCTTGTTACTTGTTTCAGGTATTGTTTGTTGGTACAGAGGCAATAAACCCGCCCGCTTTTATGTGCTGGCGTGGTCTTTTTATATTTTGGGAGGCATCGGCAATACCTTGAGAAATGCCAATCTGATGTCCCACAATTTTTTTACAAGCTATGGCACAGAGATAGGCTCTGCCATCGAGACGCTGTTATTGGCTTTTGCTCTTAGTGATAGATACAGGCTCATCAGGCGTGAAAAAGACATAGCACAAAAAGAGGCAAATGAATCGCTTGAGCAAAAAGTAAAAGAACGCACCCTCGAAATCTTAGAAAAGAATGAAGAACTAAATCAAATCAATGAAGAACTAAGCACTACACTCGAACTCATAGAAACCGAAAAACAAAAATCCGACAACCTGCTGCTGAATATCTTGCCTGCCGAAACCGCCCATGAACTCAAAGAAACGGGCTTCTCCACACCCAAACAATACGACATGGCAACGGTCTTATTCACTGATTTTAAGGACTTTACCAAAATTGCGGAAACACTCACACCCCAGCAAATCGTCGAAGAACTCAATACTTGTTTTGTGGCTTTTGATGAAATCTGTGAGAAAAATCAACTCGAAAAAATAAAAACCATTGGTGATGCCTATATGTGCGTGGGAGGGATTCCTATGGCAAACAAAACCAACCCCATCAATGCTGTACGTGCCGCTATAGAAATACAGGCATGGATGAGTCATTGGACTGCGGGACGAAAAGCACAAGGAAAAACTGCTTGGGAACTCCGCATAGGTATCCATACAGGCGAGGTCATTGCGGGTGTGGTAGGCAAGAAAAAATTTGCGTATGACATTTGGGGCGATGCCGTAAATATAGCCGCACGTATGGAAAGTAGTGGCGAAGCAGGACAAATTAACATCTCTGAAGCTACCTATCAGCACGTAAAAGACAGTTTTCATTGTGTGTTTCGAGGCAAAATACAAGCCAAAAATAAGGGAGAAGTCGCTATGTATTTTGTAGAAAAGGAACTGCATTGATGCCTTGCCTGCCCTCAGTGCAAGAATGTGCATGATACACACATACAAATTTGGGCTTTTGAGATAAAAACACTAATTTTGTGCCTCAATTTTATTTTATAAAAAAGTATCGATGAGTAAATTAGGTGATTATTTTTTAAAGTTACGCAATCGCTTTCAGAAGGAAAACCCTGAAGTAGTACGACAAGCCATTGCCTATAGCGAAGCCAAAGAAGTAGGCATACTTTTCAATATGCGCGAAGGAGCAAATCACCAAGTCTTGAACGATTTTGCGAGTGCTTTGCAAAAAGAAGGCAAGAAAATAACTGCCCTTGCCTACTTTGAGCGCGAAAGTAGCAATCCCTATAATTTTGCTTTTGACTTCTTTCGTAAAAAAGACATCACCACGCTTGGCATCATCAAATCGGAAGCTGTAGAACGATTCAAACAAAAAAAATTTGATTATTTGTTTTGTATCAATATCGTGAATTTTCCGCCTTTTGATTATATCCTCTTGAATAGCCAAGCTAAATGCAGGATTGGTATGTATCATGAAGGACAAGAAGCCGAATTTGAGTTAATGATTGCGCTCCGCGAAGGCGATAGTGAAGAAATACTCATGCGCCAAATGATGCACTATGTCAAAAATCTAAGAATCAACTAACAGAGAGGTTTAAAGTAAAAGGTTTGATTATCAAACTATTAGAAAACAAAAAAACAAGCTATGATGCGCCTTTCCTCCTTTATATTTTTCTGTCTTTTCTGCCTTTCCTGCAAACACCCCAACGAATACCAAAATAGGGTAAGTACCATAGAAAATATCCCCGAATCTGAGCTATTGACCAAACCAAACTTTGATTTGCAAGGACACAGGGGAGCGCGTGGACTGATGCCCGAAAACTCCATAGAAGGATGCCTAAAAGCCATAGAACTTGGTGTGAATACGCTTGAGCTTGATTTAGTCATCACAAAAGACAGTCAAGTCGTAGTTTCCCACGAGCCATACTTCAACGCGCTCATCTGTACGGGTAGGCAAGGCGATACACTCACAGAAGAACAGGGCAGGAAAATGAATATCTATGCTATGGTACTGGCAGAAGTCCAATCGTGCGACTGCGGGAGCATGGGACATCCCAAATTTCCTTCCCAAAAAAAACTAAAAACCTACAAACCTACCTTGCGCGAACTCGTGCAAGCCACTGAAAACTATAGCAAGAAAAATAGAAAAGGTACGTTGCTTCTCTATAATATAGAAATTAAATCCGACCTCAAAACGGACAGCATCGACCACCCAAAGCCTGATGTTTTTGTAGATTTGGTGTATCAAGAGCTGAAAAATTTGAGGATTATTGAGCGCACGACTGTGCAGTCGTTTGATGAGCGGGCATTGCAAGAAATGAAAAAACTCAATGAAGAAATATCACTTGCGTTTTTGGTAGAAAATCGCCTGCCCTTGAAAGAAAATATAAAAAAACTTGGCTTCATTCCGACTATTTATAGTCCTGATTATCAAAGACTTACAGAATCGGAAATCAAACAAGCACACGACATGGGTATGAAAGTAATCCCTTGGACTGTGAACGAACCTAAAGATATGATACGCCTCCAAAAATGGAAAGTCGATGGATTGATTACAGATTATCCTGATAGATTCCAGAAATGATTTAAGTCGAACCTTTTTATGCTTACTTACAGCCCATCTTCAGCTTGAAGGTGGGCTTTTTTATTGCCCATCATTCGAAAATGCCTAAAAACCTTGAAAAAACCTCGATTTTCCTTTAAAAATACTCATTTATGAGTATTGACAATGCCCTATTCGCTATCGTATATTTGCAGAAAAAAATAAGTCAAAAATAATTGAAAAAATATTCAAAAAAAAGCACCTGTTTTTTAATCAGATATGACCATATAAAATCAACACAAAATAGCTCAAAGGTTCTAAAAAAGCACATCAATATACCTAATAGTAAGTATAACGCACAAAAAACGTAGTTATTTTTTGCTATTGTAAGATAAAGTAAACCTATATATATTTGCACCAAAGCCTAAAATGGCTAAAACAGAGGTGCATCACGTCATTTGAAACATAAACCCTCTGACTATATGAAAAATCCGCAAGTAAATTCCCTTAGTACAGCAGAGTTGCTGGTAGTAGCCGAATTGATAAAAGGCGTAACTGCCAAAGGTGCGGCAAAAATATTAGAACTTTCGGTACATACCATCAACGCACACAAGCGAAGTATTCATCGAAAAATGCACATAGACAATACTGCCCAACTGGTCGCGCGCTACCACAGTGATGCCCAATTTAGGTACTTGGTAGAAGGCACTCAAGCCCCTCAGACACCCCTGAAAGCTACCATAACGCTTGAGCGCGAGGCACTGGAACAGATTTTAGCAAATGATGACAACCCACAAATAACCCTGAGTGTTACTATTAATTTGGGGAAATGAAAGAAAAAAGTCCCCAAACCTCCAAAGGGGAAAATAACGAAAAACGGAAAAACTCCCCTTTGGGGCTGGGGGCTTCCACCTAAATGCTCAATAAATCAATAAATCAATAAATCAATAAATCAATAAATCAATAAATCAATAATTCATCTTTCAAAAATGAAAAAAAACTTCCAAACCACTCACGCGCCTCAATGCAAAATGGTAGGAAAGTCTTGATAGTTGTCGAGATAGGCATAAAGGTCGATGTTTGAGCAAGTGATTTGCTGAGGCGTATAGGCGAAGTAGAGCGTAATGGTGTCTTTGTGTTTTGAACCCATTTGGCTTTTTTCAACATAGTTGAATAAAGTTTCTTGAGAAATAAGCAAAGGCTTCGACCACGTATCTTGCAGACGCACCACAAAAACATAGTAACTGAGAACTCCTATCAGATTGCTCAGGTGAGCATAATTGACTTGAAATTGCGCACTGTAGCCGTCTTTGCGTGGAGTGTAGGTAGATGTTTTGACTTGGATTTTGGCGATACTGCCTTTGGAATCTTCCAAAACCAAAATATCATCTCCTA
>JAAFJK010000787.1 GCA_013298105.1 Cytophagales bacterium | reverse complement strand
GCCCTCAAAAGGGTCTAAAAGTGTGCCAAAATCTTTTTTGTTCAGGCTGATAGCCAGCGCATTGATGGTAAAATCTCGGCGTTTTTGGTCATCTTCGAGCGTGCCGTCTTCTACTATAGGATTGCGCGAGTCGCGGTTATAAGATTCACGCCTTGCCCCCACAAACTCGACCTGCCAGTTGTCTATCATCAAACTTGCTGTACCAAAATTTTTAAAAAAAGCCACTTGGGGCTTGTACCCTTTGCGGAGGGCTATTTTTTCGGCTACTTTCTCGGCTAAATGAATCCCACTGCCCACACACACTACATCAATGTCTTTAATTTCCTTGCCTGCCCGCTTCAGGAGTGTATCGCGCACAAAGCCCCCGACAAGATAAGTTTCTAAGGAAAGTTCTTGGGCAGTTTCGGCTAATAAGATAAATATTTCGGCACTTTGTAGCAGTTCAGCAAACATAAGGGAGGTACGAGGTTTGAGGTTTGAGGTACGCCCTTGACATACACATCGGAAAGTAATTTTGAGAGATTCGGACAACCAAAAATGTACGCTATAAAGATATACGGGCGGGTAGGTAAGGTGCTTTTGCATTTGATTGTCAAGCACATTTGTACTTGACAATCAAAAAACTATTGCCTTGGCATTTTGGCATTGGTAAGGATAGCATTTTTGAACATGGTCGTTTCGTCTATGTGTGCAAGTTCAAAATCTGCCCCTGTGAGGTCGCAATTTTCAAAATCTGTATTTCTCAGATTCGCCCCACGAAAACTGCAGTATTTCATTTCAGACCTTGAAAAGTCCGCCCCTGTAAGGTCTGCATATTCAAACGAGCAACTATTGAGCAAAGAGTCTATAAACAGTGCGCCCTCAAGGTCAGCGTGTGACCAATCGCTTGCTTGGCAGGATACAGTCGCACAATTTGAGTAAGAAAGTCTGATGCCACTCAAGCGCATTTGGCTGAGGTCATGAAAAGCCAAAACCGCCTGCAATTCTGTAGCTATTTCCCCTTCATGTTGGTAGCTTCCAAAAATAAGGTCATCTATATAAAAAGTTTTCCATGAGCCACCTGCGCCACCTTTTTCCAAAAATTTCAGGTGATTCATCATGATTTCATCAAAAGCCTTTTCAGTGATGGGTTTGGCTTGTTGCACCATTTTATGGACATTTTGGCGCGTTTCTTCAAAAGTTTGTTTTTCCATTGTAAGATTATTTTAACCAATCGTAACCTTTTTCTTCGAGTTCGAGGGCAAGTTCTTTTGTGCCAGATTTTACGATACGTCCGTTGTAGAGTACATGGACATAGTCAGGCACGATATAATCGAGGAGGCGTTGATAGTGTGTTACGACTATGGTGGCGTTTTGGGCATTGCGCAATTTATTCACGCCTTCTGCCACGATACGCAAGGCATCTATGTCTAAGCCCGAATCGGTTTCGTCCAAAATAGATAATTTGGGTTCAAGCACCGCCATTTGAAAAATCTCATTGCGTTTTTTTTCGCCTCCAGAGAATCCTTCATTCAGCGAACGCTTCAACAAAGAGTCGGGCATTTCTACGATTTTCATTTTTTCTTTCATCATTTTGAGGAAAGAAACAGCGTCCATTGCCTCCATACCACGATATTTGCGAATTTGGTTTACGGCTGTTTTGAGGAAGTTGGTAGTCGTAACGCCCGGTATCTCTACAGGATATTGGAAGGCAAGGAAAACGCCCTCTGCGGCACGCTCCTCTGGAGCAAGCTCAAGCAAATTTTTGCCCAAAAAATCCACACTGCCTTCTGTAACTTCATAATCTTCCCTGCCCGCGAGTACGGAGGCAAGGGTGCTTTTGCCCGAACCATTTGGTCCCATGATGGCGTGTATCTCGCCTGCTTTGATGTCAAGGTCAATGCCTTTGAGTATTTGTTTATCGCCTATAGAGGCTTGGAGGTTCGTTATTTTTAACATACTGTAGTAACTCAAAAAATGGGGTTTGGTTTATGTAAAAACCAAACTTTGTGCAAAGATAGCTTTTTTCTTGAAAAAAGCACACTAAAACTGATACAAAATTACAGCTTTTTCATCACAAAATACCTTGCCTGCCCATATATACTAAAACCAACATAAAAAGCATTTTTTGCTTTTGTGTTGGTTTTTGCTGTGCATCTATCGACTTGGTTGCTTGATGGCAAGTTCGTGAAAAAGCCTCTGCCAGTCTATTTTGCCATATCGTTTGCCAAGTCGGACTATAATCATATTTTTGGAAGGATAGACATAGATGTATTGCCCCAAAATACCTTCCGCAAAATAATCTTCCAATGGCTGATTGTTGTCTTGCAAATGCCACCATTGATAGGTATAGACATAGCCATTTTTGGGTTTGTCAAAAGTAGTAGATTTGCGTACCCAATCGGCAGGCAAGAGTTGCTTGCCTTCCCAATCGCCTTTGCGCAGGTACAAACGCCCAAATTTTGCAAAATCTCTTGCACGTGCATTCAGGCAACAAAAGGCTTTGACAGTATTGTGTTTTTTGCTATCTATACTCCAAGTCGCGTCATATTCCATACCAAGTGGTTGCCAAAGTTTTTCTTGCAAATACGCGCCCAAAGGCTTGCCTACCGCCTTTTCTACAATCAATCCCAAAAGTTGGGTATTCAAGCTGATGTACTCAAAATCCTTGTCAGGTTCGGTTCGGATTCCCTGCTTGCGTATGTATTTTTTGAGATTTCGACCATAATAATACTTTGCTATGTCACCAAAAGGATTGAAATATTGCTCTTTGTACTTGATGCCTGTACGCATATCAAGCGCGTGTTCGATGGTAATATTGCCAAATTTTGCCTTGTCCAAATCCGTAAGATAATTTGTGATAGGTTCTTGCACACTTTTGATATGTCCCTCCGCTACTGCTATGCCTACGAGTGCAGAAGTGAAAGATTTAGCCACCGAAAATGAAGGTATGATATTTTCTTGGTTGTAGCCCGAAAAGTATTTTTCATACAAAACACTGTCATTGCGTATAACCATAAATGCCAAAGTTCCCTCTTTGTCAAGCAATTCTTCAAATGTGATTTTTTTACCTTTATTGTTTATCTCGGTAGGCAAGCGCAGGGAATTGGTATTTTGTGCTTCTATGAAGCGAAAAGGTGCGGCAGATTTTTGGATATTTTGGGCATGGAATTTTTTATAGTCCCGATGGTCTGCAAAATTCCATACAAAAAAACGTCCCACATGGCAACTGCTCAATGCCAAAGACAATCCTAAAAGTGTGATGATGATGCGCATGGTGTAAAGATAATACTTTTTATTCAAAATTACAACTCAGCTTCTCTGATACCAACAGATTGTGTGGTTGTGGCTTTAAGCACTCCCAAAAATAACTTGAGCATATTTAGCGGTTCTTCGAAAGTTATTGCGGAATATTCTGTAGAACAGGCTTCCAGCCTGTTTATTATTTGAAACAACAGGCTGGAAGCCTGTTCTACAGTTTTGCCTGCGCAATAATTTTTTAAGAACCTATTTAGCCACGCTGTAAGTAAAGCCCCTACTGGCGCAAGCGTCCACGCTTGTGCCTAAATAACTGAAGCGTCCACGCTTCCGCGTAAGCGTAAAAACTGCAATCTTTCACAATACTTTGACTATCAGATATTTTCATTTGGATTGGTTTTGTGTTACAAAGGTACGCTTTTTTTCTGAAAACGCCTTGCCTGCCTGCATAGAGGTAGGCAAGAACATGGACTGTAGTAGCACAGTTTTTACGCTTACGCGGAAGCGTGGACGCTTCAGTTATTTAGGCACAAGCGTAGACGCTTGCGCCAGTGGGGGGTAGGCAAGAAAAAAGACTGTAGTAGCGCAGTTTTTGCGCCTTTGGCGTAGCGGTCGCAGACCGCATTGCCACTTAGTTGAAGTTGTAAACTTCAACTAACATACTGATTTACAAATGATTATATACACTTAAACGAACTGGGTTTGATGAGGCAGTTTTGTCATCTCCATTCTGATGGTCAAATCCTCTTTATTTACTTTCCAATCTTTTATTACTAAATGAAACTGTAGGTGTGGTATTTTCTTCGTATGGCGTGTAATTGATAGTTATACTTTCTATTTTGGTATCTGATGTGATACTTTCGTTGTCTTCTGTATCATTTATTTTAATAGCTTCTTCCTCATTTGGTTCGTTTTGTCCTTCTTCAAGAACCTTGACTGTATAACGTCCAGCTTTCAATGGTGTAGTACCACTTGTATAAGTTTTGTCTTTTCCCACTGCGGTTGTACCCTTTGTGTTACTTTTAGAGTATATTTTGATGACATAATTTTTTGGAAGTTCGTCGTTTAGTTCTATTTGTATAAATCTTCCTTTTAGTGTTGTTATCTTGTTGATGTATTTTTTAGGTGATTTTGGTGGCTTTGGAGGTGTAAGGATTTGTTTGGCTATTATCTTCTCTTGCAGGTTCATTTTTTGGTGGGTTAGAGTTTTCTTTTTCAGGTATTTTAGCTGTCTTATCGTCTTTCCAGAGTGGCGCAAGCAAAAAGAACCCTGATACAACCACTGCCAAGAAAGCTATGATTGAGAATATATTTACAAAGGCACTTTGCGGAGGTGGTATGTATGCTTTTTCTTTCTCTCCTTCTTTTTCAGGGTTCATAACCTCAAAAACAGGGGCAGGTATGGGTATTTCTTCTTTTTGGGTGGGTACAGTGTTGGGTGTTTGTTCTTTGGTAGTAGATAGTTGGGTGGGAATAGCCTCTACAGGATTAGGTTCAAGAGGAGCTTGCACACCTTCTATGATAGTCGCTTCTGCGAATGAAGGCTCTTGATAGGGTGTGAAGGGTACGATACTGGCTTTTTCGCTGTCTTCATATTGTACTTCATCTATTTCTATGAGATAGCAAGAAAAATTGTCTTTGTTGTTTCTATCTCTCCCGAGTTGTCGGATTTCGCTCAGTTTCTCTTCGTTGGTTATTTTTTTTTCTAAGATGTAAGTAAGTGTTTCACCTTCTACATTTTCGAGTACACCATCAGTACACAGGAAAAAGTAGTCGCCTTTTTGTATGTCTGTGATGATGTATGTTTCTGCTTGTGT
>JAAFJK010000086.1 GCA_013298105.1 Cytophagales bacterium | reverse complement strand
GAAATAAACTATATCAAATCAAAACCTGTATATTTTTGCAAAACGGCTGGGATACGGATATGCCCATCGGGTTGCTGGTTATTTTCTAAAAGGGAGGCAAGGATGCGAGGCAACGCGAGCGCACTTCCGTTGAGTGTATGTGCCAAAACATTCTTTTTGGAGGCATCGCGGTAGCGTAATTTCAATCTATTGGCTTGAAATGCCTCAAAATTACTCACAGAACTCACTTCAAGCCAACGTTTTTGGGCGGCAGAATAGACCTCAAGGTCGTAGGTAAGGGCAGAAGTAAAGCCCATATCGCCCCCACAAAGGCGCAAAATTCTGTACGGCAGTTCAAGTTTTTTCAAAAGTCCTTCTACATGGTGGCGCATCTCCTCTAAGGTTTGATAAGACTTTTCAGGGTGTTGGATTTGGACAATCTCCACTTTATCAAACTGATGCAAGCGGTTTAGTCCGCGCACGTGCGCTCCCCAACTGCCTGCCTCTCTGCGAAAACAGGGTGTATAGCCTGCATTTTTGACAGGGAAATCTTTTTCATCTAAGATTACATCACGATAGAGATTCGTAATCGGGACTTCGGCAGTAGGGATAAGAAAAAGGTCGTCAGCTACGGCATGGTACATTTGCCCATCTTTGTCGGGCAGTTGTCCTGTACCAAAGCCCGAGTCGCGGTTAATCATCAGCGGGGGCATAATCTCGGTATAGCCTGCATTTTCAGCTTCTTCCAAAAAGAAATTGATGAGTGCGCGTTGTATTTTCGCACCTTTGCCTTTATAGACAGGGAAGCCCGCCCCTGTGATTTTATTGCCCAGTTCAAAGTCAATGATATCCAAACGCTGAATCAAATCCCAATGCGGTACGGCTGAGTCGGGCAGGGTAGGCAAGGTAGGGACTTCATAGACTACTTCGTTATCGTCTGCAGACTTGCCTGCCCTCACGCTCTCGTGTGGGACATTGGGCAGAAGTACCAAGACATCAAAAAGTTCTTGTTCGGCATTTTTAAGGGCTTCTTCGAGGTCTTTGGTTTTGGTCTTGAGGGCGGCTGTTTCGGTACGTGCTGTTTCGGCTTCTTCTTTTTTACCTTCTTTCATGAGCGTGCCTATGACTTTGGCGCGTTGGTTCATGTCCGAATTGGTGGTATCTAAGGCGGCTTGCGCTTCGCGCCTTTTTTTATCAAGCTCGAGGGCTTTGTGTATGAGTGTTTCGGCTTGAGTGAAGTGTCTTTTTTGTAAACCCGCGAGTACAATGTCTGTCTGGTCGCGTAGTTGTTCGATACGAAGCATAAGTTGATTTACGATTTTAGATTTACGATTGTAAATCTTTGGTTAATGAGGAGGTTATTTAAATTTTTTCCTAATGTATCTGCAATTTATAGAGATTTGTTGTATTTTCCCAAATATTCTATAAAAAACATTTAAAAACACTTTTTTTATAAGATAATGTTTATCTTTGCATTATGAAAGTAGAAAAACAAACTGTAAGCATCAGGCTTGAAGTAGATAAAGAAACACACAAGAAAATAAAACTTGTGCAAGCAAAACTGTTGTTGGAGGGTACAGAGTTAGGCATTCCCGAACTTTGTGCTAAACTATTGGCAAAAGGTACAAACATAGAAATCTCGAACTTAAAAATTGAAGTCAAATGAATACTATTAAAAATATACAAGCACAAGCAAGTCTATTTGGAATTACTGAAGACAATAAGACTTGTAAAAATACACAAGAATATATAGAAATATATGAAAAACATCATCTGAGTTATGAATATGTTGATATGCAAGATGTTACATTTAAGGCAGGTCTGAATGAAACAATACATAATTGGTTCAGGCTTACCCCAAGTTACTCACCCGAATTAGTACGTTTTTTTGTGAATTATTTGGAATGTAAAGAAAATCATCTACTGTTAGAGCCTTTTACGGGCAAAGGCACTACTTTGATAGAAAGCCAGAAATTAGGTATTCCTGCTATTGGAATAGAAATCAATCCTTTATTGCAGACTGTTTCTGAAAAATCTTTGTCTTGGGATTATCAAATAATAGATTTAAAAAACACTTTACAAATTATCGAAAATAAATTTATTGAAATAAAAAACCAAGAGAAAGATACAAGTATAGAAGATTTTTGTAAAAAATATGCTATTCAAATTCCGCCTATCCACAATGTATTTAGGTGGTGGCAAAAAGAAGTTTTAAAAGAATTGTTATTACTCAAAAAAATAGTCTTTCAGATAGAAACAAATTTGCAAAATCCTTTTTGGGTAGCATTAAGTTCGGTATGTTTAGAATGTGCTAACATTCATCGCAATCACCCAACAATTAGTTTTGATGACAATCACACAAGAATAATTAATGTTTGGGCTACTTTTTTAGAAAAAATAAGTCGTATTATTAATGATTTACAAAAAGTAAATCTATTGACTAATAATAAATTGTCTAAAATTATTTTGGGCGATAGCACCAAAATAGAACGCATTTTAACAACAGAGAAAATAGATAGAATTATTACCTCCCCACCCTACCCCAACCGTTTTAGTTATATTCATACCACAAGACCACAACTGTATTTTATGGATATTATACAAGATGCAAAAGTAGCTACAGATATTGATATTGATGCTATTGGTGGTACTTGGGGCAGAGCTACTTCTATTTTAGACAAAAAAGTATTATTGCCTAATCCAGAAATAGCAAATATTTTATCTGATTTTATAGCATTATTACAGCCAAAAAGCCTTTTAATGTCTAATTATGCTGTAAAGTATTTCAATTTGATGCATAGCCATATTAAAAGTTTAAAGCCCTTTGTTTCTGAACAGTTTAGAGGGGTTTATGTGGTAGGTAATTCTCGTTTATCTGATGTAGAAATTCAAACAGAAATTTTGTTGGCAAAAATTTTTGAAAAAGAAGGTTTTAAGGTAGATAAAATCATGGTTTTTCGGAAACGTGGAGGGAAAATTAAATTATTTGAAACAGGTATTTGTGTGAGTGTTTAGAATTTACTAAAAATCTGTTCTATTATTTTCTCAAATTTTTCCTTGTTATTCATCAAAAAGCCAAATAAATCAAATTCAGTAAGTTTTTCTATAAAATCAAAAGCCTCTTTTCCTTCATATAAGTCCCAGTGTTTGGCTAACCTTTTAACAGGAGATTTTAGGGAAGTATCACAAAAAATCAGCATTTTAGGTTCTATTTCTTGTAATTTCAAGGATATAGCCATGTGTTCGTCTGCCTGAATACGTTTACTGTCACCAATTTGATAACAAGATCTTACTTCCATTGCCAAACCCTTGTAGTTTCCTTTTATGCAAGGCTTGACAATTTTTTGTAGTTCTATATCTATATCAACAAGCATAATTCTGCCATCAGTTGTGCGTTTTTGAATTTCATTATCTATTTGTAAATCAAGAGAATACTTTAAATATTCTTTAGTCAAACCAAATTTTTCTGATACTAAAACTAAAATCAAATCTTCATATAAATCTCCTAATTTCCGATGCAAACTTGTTACTAAATTTCCACCAAAACGAGCCGTGATATATTTTTCACGATTAAGAGAGAAGGGTGCAAAAGCAGGGTCATACTCCATAATTTGCATAAAATCTGAGGTTGAATTTACACCTTCAAAATTAGCATAAGGATTAAATTCTAAAATTTTAAGTAAATGATTTTCTGCGAGTTCAAGAAGTTTTTGTTCCATTTGAAAATATTTTTTATGACACAGTTTTATGTTATTATGCTTCGTGTTTGTACCCAAGAAACCATTTAAAAATCTATGAACTCTACAGGTACATGGTCTGTGAGCCATACGCCGTTGTCGGATATATAAAATTGGAATCCTGCTTCTTGCATCTTGCCTGCCCTCACTACAAGTATGCAGGGCTTGCCATGCCTACTGCCTACTTGAGTGGCAGTATCGCGGTTGGTAGAGAGATGGACGTGCTGGCGGGTTTGTTTTTGCAATCCTGTTTTTTGAATGGACGATATGAAACTTTCGGCTGTACCATGAAAAAGGTAGTCAGGCGGTACGCTGGCAGGCAAGTCGAGGTCTATGGCTACGCTGTGTCCTTGATTGGCGCGTATGCGCGTGCCTGTTTCATCAAAAGCAAAACGTTGTTTGTTATTTTCGGCTACTATTTCCTCTAATTTTTGGCGGTCTATAGTTCTTCCATGTTTTTGGAGGGCTTGAAGGAGTGTTTTTACCTCTACCCAACCATGCGCATCAAGCCTGATGCCTATTTCTTCAGGTTTGTGTCTAAGTATAAGACTTAGAAAACGGCTTATATCTTTGTCTTTCATTTTGTTTTTAGGTATTGATTAGGTTTTGGACGCTTTGGAGGAGCGAAGACTTGCTTTCTACAAAGTACATATCTATTTCGCCTTTGTTTTTTGCCATGATTTTGCCCCTGTGCATACAGTTGAAGTAGGATTTTATGTACTCGTAAGTGGTGCCAGAGATATTGACCTTGCCTGCCTCACCGCTACTTTCCATACGCGAGGCTACGTTTACGGTATCGCCCCAAATGTCATACGCAAATTTTTTCTTGCCTACCACACCCGCTACCACCGCGCCTGTATGAATCCCAAGCCTTAGCTCCCAAACGGGTTCGCCTTTTGCTTCTTTTTCTAATTTGAGCTTGTGCATAAAGTCTTGCATAGCCAGTCCAGCCCGCACTGCATCTATAGGATTGGTTTTATTGGCATTGGGCAACCCGCCTGCACACATATAGCCATCGCCCATAGTTTTGATTTTTTCCATGTCAAATCGCTCAAGGATTTCATCAAAAGCCAAAAAGCACCTGTCTAACTCTGTTACGATTTGTTCGGGCGTAAGTCTTTCTGCGATTTTGGTAAATCCTTTGAAGTCTGTAAACATAACCGTAACCATATCGTAAGAGTGTGGCGTGGCTTTGCCTGTGAGCTTGAGTTCGGTAGCGACTTCTTCTGGCAAAATATTGAGTAACAAGTGATTGGATTCATCACGTTGTTTTTCAATCTCACTGCGTTGTTTGTCAAGCATCATGTGCTGTTGCTCAAGGTTATCGCGTTGTGCGGTGATTTCTTCAGTTTGTTGCTGAAGTATGGTATTTTGTTGCTGTATATTTTCGCTTTGGGCAATGATTTCTTCTTGTTGAAGTTTTATTTCTGCGTTTTGCTCTGTGAGGAGGTCGCGTTGTTTGGAAAGTTTCCGAGCTGTTTTTTGTTGTTGGACAAGTGCTACAGCGATAACCATGAATAATATCAAGCCCAATACACCTCCGATAGCCATGAGAAGTATAAAACTTTGTTGCCTTTCTGCTTGTGCGTTGAGTTTAAGATTTTTGGCATCTGCCTCGAGCATGGCTTTGTCGGCTTTGGCTTGCTTCGTAGTGGCATCAAGTTGTTGTTGATTCAATCTTATCTGACTGTCGTAGAGGCTATCTATCAAGCGGAGTTTTTCTTGTTCTTTATCTCCTAAGCTGTTTTCGAGCTGGCTTTTGGCATTGATGAGCGTAACTTCGTTGAGTTTTTTCTGTTCAAGTATTTCGGTAGTGGTGGCTATTTTGATTTCTTTTTCTTTGATATTTTTGTTTGCTTCTTGTATTTTGGCTTCTTTTGCCTGCACTTCTTTTTGTTTGGCTTCGAGTTCTTGTTGCATGAGTTTGGCGAGTGCCGCCAATTCAGGCAAGAATTTACCATTCAATGTTTCATAGTGCTGGACAGCTTTTTTATAGCGTTTTTTATGTGATTCTACGCCTTTTACGGCTTTGTAGGCGGGTATGGCTTCTCTATTCAAAAAATGATAAAAAGTATCTTTGTCCAAAAAACCACCTTTGTAGAGTTTTTGATAGAGGTTATAGGCTTTTTCGTGTGCTTCGTAGGCAAGGTCAGGTCTATCCAAATACAGCGCGTATATGTATCCCAAAACAGCATACGCATCAGCCATGCCCCGTTCGTTGTTTACTTGTTTGGCTAATTTCTCGGCTTTTTCGGCATATTGTTTTGCCTCTTGAGGGGCAGTATCTTTAAGTTCATTGGCTTTTATCAGTGCCTCTTGGAGTTGTGCGTGTACTTGGAGGCTTAGAAAAAATAGCGCAAAGCAAAGAAGAAAACGATACATATTGGTAGAGATAGGATATGTTTATAGAAATAAGCGTGTAAAATTAGCTATTTTTAGCCAATTAAACACCATGCCACAAAATTAAAACCAAAAAAGTTAAAAAAAGTTAGTATATACCGTTTTTTTTATTTGATTTGTCAGTTGCCACGATTTTAATCGTGGGCTAACTCGCTCTATTCTTTCTTTTTGGCTCTCAAAGCCATAAACAAAGCTATCAAACCTACTAAGACTGCTGGAATACTCAAAAGCTGTCCTATATTATAAGTCATAGTGGCTTCTTTCTCTACTTGGTTTTCTTTCAAAAACTCATAAAAAAAGCGCAATCCAAAACAAACCACCATAAAAATACCAAATAACAACCCTTGTGGTGTATTTTCTTTGCGTATGGTATAAATGAAAAATAATAATCCAAACAAGATAAAACAAGAAATGGCTTCATAAAACTGTCCTGCATGGCGTGGTATGGTGTATGCTTGTACTTCTATAGTATTGTACTTGCCTGCCTGTCCTATTTTTCCGTTCAGGGGTTTTCCGAGTGTAGCAAAGTGTTTTGAAACTTCTATGCCACCATTCAAAACAGATGGCAACTGATTGTCTATGAATAGTTTAGTTTCTTCTATATTTATACTTCTTTCAAAATGCAACTTTATGGAGATGGGCTTATAAACTACCTTGCCTACTGTGGTGTCCTTGCCTGCCTGTGCGGTCTTTGTAGCATATACGAATCCTTTTTCGCCTGCAAGAGCTTCATCAAGGCTGTGCGTAAAAGC
>JAAFJK010000654.1 GCA_013298105.1 Cytophagales bacterium | reverse complement strand
AAACCAAAACATTTTTTATCTTTTGTATTCACTTTAGTATGATTTAAGTTCGGCATTTTGTTGCTTCGCAACAAACAAGCCACAGGCTTGTAGCTATTTAGGCACAAGGCAAGAGCCTTGCGCCAGTAGGGGCACAACAGAGAATAGGTGTTAAAGACGCGAACCAAAAAAATTATGATATGTGCGTTCATAAGGTGGATTAGGATTAATTTTACCATATTTCATAATTATAGTGTTTCCACTTGGATCTCGTTCATCAAGATTTAGTTCAGCACTTAAAAAATAGCATCCATGTGACTGAGCGTCAGGATACAACGCAGCATATATGTATCTATAACCACTTACAGATGGGTAAGATTTATTACATTCGGGAGATAAAGATGCCAAATTTAATTTAACTTGCCCCACATATCCATTGGGTACAGTTTTTACTTCGATTATTTGGTCTTCATTGCTTCCTTCTAACTTGCCTTTGTATCTACCCAATATCTTAGCATTTTCAGGTCTTACAACTGTTATGTTGCGTTTAAAGGTATCAATACCTGTGTCTAATGGATCGCACATAATATTAGGACTCCTTTTTGCAATTAACCTAACAGGATAATTTCCAATATCTGTACTTTCAAATTTGAGTCTTACAATTTTTGTAGTAAAAATACGCTCGTCATATGCTATTTTCCATTCGTAGCTTTCATACCCATCAGGTGCTACAAATTCAACAGACGCACTTCTCAATACTGTATCAGTTCGTATAAGTTTGTAAACATCCTCATAAAAAATCATGTCAGGCTTGGGTATTTGGTCACAGTTATTTTCTTTATGCTTACAAAAAGTAAAAATAAAGATTGATAAAATAACAAAAAACTTATTTTTGAGTGTCATTTGATTGTTTTTCAAGTTTTTCCAAGTGATCTTTTAGTTTATCATTTTCCCCCCTGTTGTGCTTAGTTTTCAACTAAGCACTTCCGATAGAAGCAAGTTTGCAACTTGCGTTTTGCGATAGCAAAACAACTACCACGCTAAAACCGCTACAAAATTACAACTTTTCAGCACAAAACCCAACACAAAAAATATCTTGCCTGCGTTTTATATTCGTTTTAGTGCAGTTTTAGCTCGGTAGAAAAATGCTTTGCATTTTGCGGGTTACAAACCCGCCTCTATTTGAAGTGCTTAGTTGCAAACTAAGCACAACAGAGGGAACTACGGACAACAGGGGCTTAGTTGCAAACTAAGCACAACAGAGGTATGTAGGCAAGATTTTTAAGATTCGTAAAAAATTCTAAATTCTAAAAATTTATCATAACTTAGTTCATCATAGCGTTTTACCAATGTTTGGACATCTGAATCGTCCTGATAAGGCTTCAGAGCCTCGTTTATAAAAATAAAAGGTGTTACTTTCCTGTATTCGAATAATCGCATTCCATCACCACTACAAAGATAATAAAATAAATGTTTTAAAAGCTCTTTTTTGTTTTTTTCCTTAGCATAATGGCAGGCAGTATTATAAGAGAAATAGACATGATTATCATTAAGTTGTAAATCAAAGTTGCCCTGAATGTGTTTGTAGCAAACTTGTGCCATTTCATAACTACCTAAATATAAGTAAACCAAAGCTCTTGTGCTATAATAATAGGCATCTCTATCTTTTTTCAATACTTTGCTCAAACTATATTTTTCCCGCATTACTCTATTGTAAATTTGTTCAGGTGTATTGTATCGCAATATATCGTCAAATACTTTGTGAAGTAGTGAAGGTGTTGGCAAATAAGAAGGGAAATATGCCAAAAGTCGTTTAAAATTCTGAATAGATATGCTGTTCAAACTACTCAGATACATTACATGGTGGTTTTGCCAAGTAGCTTTGGGTAATTTTGAAAAAGTACAGTTTTTAAAGCTAATTGTCTTTATTTTAATATTTTGCAACTCAGGTAATAAGTCTTCTAAATCAAAATTATCCAATTCCAATGTGTCTGTATCCTCAAGTAATTTTGCAATTATTGTGGATAGTGGTAAAAGATTATATTTATAACAAATAGAGGCGCAACCTCGTGTAAATCCAAATTCCATTTCAAAAAATAACATAGCCATGTTACGCCAATAATGCTGTAATTTTTGGCTGTCTATTACATCTTGCATTACTTCTTCAAATGTTTTGTCTTCTTGATTGGGGAACTGAGATTGGTAATAACCCGAACAGCCATAACCTTGAAAATCTTTTTTTGATGAATATTGAGAAATAAATGCCCAATCTTCTTCTGAAAGAGCATTTGGAAGCATATCAAGCAAATTTTTGTATAAATGAAATACATCATTATCTTTCTCAATCCTATCTTTGAATAAGGCTATTATAGACAACCAAGGTACGAAATCTTGATGAATACCTCCACCTTCTATAAGTTGCAGTGCAAGTGCAACCAAATTTATGTCTTTTGCTGTGAGCATATTCAAGATGTTTTTGCGCATCTCTTTTGCTTCTTCAGTTTCTTTGAGTAAATATTGGTTGGAAATCATAGCTTTGAAAGTAAAGACAATCGTTTATGTTTATCCCCTGTTGTGCTCAGTTTTCAACTAAGCACTTCCGATAGAAGCAAGTTTGCAACTTGCGTTTTGCGATAGCAAAACAACTACCACG
>JAAFJK010000284.1 GCA_013298105.1 Cytophagales bacterium | reverse complement strand
ATTTTTTAGGAAGTTTTGGTAGGCAAGCATTGTACCTGCTTGAGTTTCGCGGTTGTAGATAAGTTTATCGCGCCTCTCTATGGCTTTTTGTTGAAAAACTGTATTTGGATAATTGTTCAGGAAAGTTTGATAAGCCTCTATTTTGTCTTCAGTTTCTACGATTTTCCAAGCTATCTCGTTGCGCAAAAGTACGGCTTCGGGGACTTGGGGGGCGGCAGGAAATTTGTCTATGAATTGTTGGACAAAATAGACATCATTCGTCTGCATGGTCTTAAGCTGGGCTTTTTGGTAAGCCGATATTTGTATGTCGCTTTTCAGTTTTTTGGCAGTGGCAGGGCTAAGGCTATCTTCTGCCCACTCTTTGAGGTCTTTGGGATTCGCATTGGGATAGCGTTTAAGTGCTTCATTTACAAACAAATAAGCGGAATCTATAGAGGTTTTGGGGTTTGCTTCTGCAAAAAAATAGACAGCCCAGATGTGCGAGATGGCGGCAAGTTCGGGTGTTTTTTCTTGTTGTTTTTCGAGAAGATTTCGGGCTTTTTCAAATTCGCCTTTTTGTACCGCACGATAGGCACTCGTGATGCGGTCTTGGGGTGCGTGGACAAGTCCTATAAAAATCAAAAGCGTAAAAATGTATTTCATAACTGCAAAGATAGTAAATTTTATCAACCCATGTAAAGGTTTTGGATTTGTACTAAAATAGATGTAGCTTTGTAGCGGTTTTTTGGTTTGGTTATTGCAAATATCCTATACAAAGCGTAGTGGGAGGTTTGAAATAAGAAGTATGAGGTACGGATTTAATACGCTGATTATTAAACTATTGTAAAAATAATTTTATGTATCCTTATGATGAATCTTGTTCGTTATTTTCGTGATTTTTTTAGAAACTTACGTCTTTTTTATAAGTTTCAGATTGCGCTTTTCTTTGTTTCTACCGTTACGCTCTCTGTGATGGGCTATTTTGGCTATACTGAAGGGCGCGAACTGCTGAAAGACAAAGCCTTCGAAACTTTGCGCAATATTACAAACAACAAACGTAAAACGATAGAAACTTATTTTCAGACCTTAAAAAGCCAGATTTCGACACTTGCCGAGAATCCCAGCACGCTTGATGCTATGCGGGAGTTTCAGGAAGGCTTTTTGGCGCATGAAGCCTTGCCTACCGAAGCCAATAAGCAAGCCCTCGAAAGATATTATGAGCAACAAGTGTTAGACCTTTTACGCTATAACTCCCTCCAAAAAGAATGGCCTGAAAATTATATTCCTTCCAAACCCCAAGCAAAAGCACTTCAATACAAATATATTTCCAATAATCCCAAACCTGCTACCTATAAGCACCTTTTGGAAAGTTCGGCAGACTTTCCCCAAAGCTATGACGAGGCACACAAAAAATACCACAAGTCTTTTTTGAAAGTACGTAGTGAGTTTGAGCTGTCAGACATACTTCTGATAGACCGCAAAGGCAATGTAGTCTATTCGGTAGGCAAGAACGTTGATTTTGCCCAAAACCTCCTCACAAGTCCACTCCGACACAATGGGGCAGGCGCACTTTTCCAACGACTGATACAAGCCCACGAAGAACAAGACGTGATTTTTAGAGATTATGAGCATTATATACCACACGCTTACGTGCCTTCTTGCTTTATAGGTACGCCCATCTATACATACAATCCCCAACTTACGAACAAAAAAGAAAAAATCGGGGCTATCATCATGCAAATTTCTAATGAAAAGATAACGTCTATCCTGACCAATGGTATGGACTGGGCAGGCGAGGGATTGGGGATTTCTGGAGAAACGGCGTTGGTGGGACCTGAATTTAAGTTACGCAACAATACGCGGAGGTTTTTGGAAGACCCCGTTTTTTATCAAAATGCTTTGCTCAAGAGAGAACGCGATACAGTCCTCGTAGAGCGTATCAAACGCCAAAAAACGACTATCCTCCACCGAAAGTACCAAACACAAGCTACGATGGACGCTATCAATGGCAAAGCTGGCGATAAGTATGAAGTAGATTTTTTGGGTAGCTCGGTGCTTGATGTGTATATGCCTATCAATATTTTGGGGACGCGCTGGGCGATGATTACTGAGATGGACGGCTCAGAAGTATTCAGTGCTACAGAAGTATTCCGAACCAATCTGCTGATAATCTCGGCTATATTGTTCGTGTTGGTAACGCTTTTGGGCGCGTATTTGGCGAATAGCCTTTCTGAACCTATGCGCAAAATCCAACGCGAAATCTCAATGCTTTCCAAAGGTATATTTCCTAAAATATCCTCACAAGTCTATAAAGATGAGCTGGGCAAAATAGATGCCTCGCTGAACGTGCTTATCAACAATATGCGTGAAGTAGCCAAATTTGCCGAAGACATAGGAAAGGGAAATTTTGACTCGCCTTATCAAGCCCAAAACGACAAAGATGTACTCAGCAACTCACTCGTAAAAATGCGTGATAGTTTGAAAAAACTCTCCATCGAAGACCGCGCAAGAAGTTGGGTAAATACAGGTACAGCCATTTTTGCCAATATTTTGCGTGAAAACAGTGATGACATCACACATCTTGCGAATGGGGCTGTGAAAGGGCTTGTGAAGTACCTTGAAGCCAATCAGGGCGTATTTTTTTATTACAACGGAAACAAAAAAATACTCGAAGCACTTGGTACGTATGCCTATGACAAACAACGATATTGGCAAAAAAGTATCCATGAAGGCGAAGGACTGGCAGGGCAGGTCTTTTTGGAAGGGAGTACGGTGTATCTTACTGAAGTACCCGAAAATTATTCCAAAATCACGTCTGGCTTGGGCTATGCAAAACCAAAAAGTGTGTTAGTCGTACCTATCAAATCGGCTGAAGGCATATTCGGTGTGATAGAAATAGCTTCTTTAGATGTATTCGACAAATTGCGTATCAAATTCGCGGAAGATATGTGCGATAACATTGCGGTTACGATTGGTCGTATCAAAACTGCTGAAGATACCCGCAAACTCCTCGAAGAATCACAAAACGCCACAGAACAACTCCGACAACAAGAGGAAGAAATGCGCCAAAACTTTGAGGAACTCATGGCTTCTCAAGAAGAAATGCGCCTAAGACAAGAAAAACTTGACCTCCTCCTGCATGGACAAGTGCAACATAAAAACGCTGACCGCATCTTGAGTTCCTTAGATGTAGATGAGTTTGGACTTACTCCCGAAGACCGCATCAAAGAAGCCATCGAACGCCAAAAAAATCTGCTAGACTCTACTTATGAGAAAAACAAAGAAAAAGAACAGAAAATTCGTAACAAAATAACGAATTGATGGCATTTTCTGCCCCTCTGTTGATATACAGCTACACTTGCCTACCCAATTTTTCGCGCCATGTGAAGTTTCAAACGTACTCTTGTATCTACTTTTAAAATTCGCAAATATCTTGCGATACTTTGCTGTTGTTACTCCAAACCTATCCAATCAATCAATAATTTGAAGTCCTCCTCTTGCTTGTTGGCAATTAAAAAACTCATTTGTTCGATACTTTCAAAATTGAAATTGGGGAGGTTCAGTTTACGCCCTCGAAATTGAGGATAAAAATCACTGAGGGGTAAACGGAGAGATTCCCATTCTCCTGAAGTGGGAAATTGATGCACATAAGACTCAGCCTGTAAAACATTGCCTTTCAAACGAAACTCATAGTTCTTGCCATCTCCTTTTATACGCAAAACGATAAACTTCTTATCTTCTGTCAATCTTATCTCTTTATTCAGCTGTATAGAGGCAAATCCCCCATTGTTTTCCAATGAAACATGACCTGAAAATTGTCCATGTCCAGCATCGGTAAGCACTATGTTACTTTTGGATATTCCGCCCATCACACCGTCATTGACAATACGCCACTCTCTGATGTTTGTTTGTGTTGAGAAAATATAAATCTTTTCCATACTTGATGTGTAGAGTAGGCTTAGTATCAGTAAAATTGAGGTGTATTTTATCATTTTTGATGCTCCAAATATTTTGTATAAACAACAGCGTGCTTCAAAATGTTCTAATTTTGGCAAACTAACAACCTTGCCTACCTACCCTAAAGATACCACATTCGGAAGCTCTATAAAAAAAGTAGTTCCTCTGCCAAGTACCGACTGAATTTCTATCTCGCCACCAAGTTTTTCGATGGCTTCCTTGACTATATACAGTCCTAAGCCTGAGCCTGTATGCTCATCTGTAGCTCGATAAAACATTTCAAAAACGTGCAAAAGATGGTCTTGCCCAATACCAATGCCGTTGTCTTCTACACTGATAAAGACTCTATCTGCTTTAAATTGAATTCGAATGTTTATAAACGGTTCGGGCTTTTGTAAGTCTGCATAACGAATGGCATTGGATATGAGGTTGTTGAATATAATACTTAGCCTTTTTTCATCTGCCCAAAAATCTTCCTTGTCTGTAATTTGGAGGCGTTTTTCTATTTTATTTGCGCCTTCCAAAAAAGAATATTGTTGAAAAGTATCTGTAAATAGTTGCTCAAAATCAATCTGTTTATTTTTGACTGTGAGGCGGGTATTCTGTGAATAATCCAAAATATCTTGAATAAAGTCATCTAAACGCTTCATACAGCCTTCAAGTAACTGGAGATACTCTGCCAACTGTTCGGGTGTATGGAGGTATTTGCACAAATACACCAATCCAAGCGCAGAAGCTATCGGAGCGCGTAAATCATGCGAAACGCTATAGACGAATCGGTCTAATTCTTCGTTTATTTTTCGCAATTCTGTATTAGATTCGCCCAGCGTTTGGTTCATGAGTGTTAGTTCTTCTTCATTCAACGCAAGTTCGGCTTCTCTTTGGGCAAGTGTTTCATTGAGTTTTTGGGAATTACTTAAGGCATTTCGCAAGATGTTTTCGGTTCTTTTTTGCCCTGAAATGTCCATCATCAAGCCATTGTATTGAATAGTACCGTCTTTTTGGATAAAAGGTATGGCGTGTATATAGAGCCATATTACTTCATTGTAGCGGTTCAAGAGTCTAAATTCGCCTTTAAAATTTCTGTTTGTTCGATAGGCTCTTTTTTGGAGCGCGATAAGTTCTTCTATGTCGTCTTTATGGACTCGGCTATGCAAGAGCATGGGATTGCTCAAGATAGCCTCCTCCGAAAAACCTAAAATACGTGATACATTGGTACTGATGTAGAGATATTTTGCCTTCTTGTCTTTGGACACCTCAAGCTGAAAAATAGCCACATAATTCAGTGTTTCGTGGATAGTGCTTAGGCGAATTTCATTTTGGCGGATTTGTTCTTCGGCTTTTTTGCGGGCTGTGATGTCAATGGACACGCCATTAAAAATAATCTCTCCTGTGGCTTGGACATCAGGCACAGAGGTTACTTGTAGCCAAATCATTTCTCCATTGCGTTTATATTGCCTAAATTCAGCCCTGAAGGTTTTAAATTCTCTCAATGCTTCTTCCTCTACTTTGCGGACATAGAGCAGGTCTTCTGGGTGAATGTATTGGTACAGCAAGTCGCGGTTTTGCATCAACTCCTCAGCAGAAATGCCATACAATTTTTCAGAATTGGCACTGTAATAAGTGTAACGCGACAGTCCGCCTTGAGGCTTCACGATTTGATAAATGACCACGCCAGAGAGTGAATTATTGATGGCTTGGAGTTGTTTTTCGCGGACACGCGCCGCTTGTTCGGCTTCTATTTTGGAAGTAATATCACGCATGGAGATTATACGCAAAAATTTTCCTTGAAAAACAAGCGTTTTTCCCTGAATCTCTGCTACAAAAGTAGTTCCATCTTTTCTTAAGGCATTGGCTGTATAGGGTTCTTCATCTTGGCTGAGGATTTTTTGGCGCACCATTTCGCGGTCTTGCGGTGTGATGACTTCGGTAGCGGGCAGTCCTATAAGTTCTTCGCGTGTGTAGCCCAAGAGCTTTAGAGTGGCAAGGTTCGTTTCTACACAGATGCCTTTATCCAAAAAAGTAATAGACTCAAAAGCGGCTTCCAAAAGAAGTTGGATTTTTTGTTTGGCTTCTTTGGCTTCAAATTCCGTTTGTTTTTGGATAGTAATGTCTTCACATACAAATAAATAGTTTGAATCTTCGGGCTGGCACACAGTTATTTTGAGCCAATGTATATGCGTGAGAGAAGTCTGCAAACAAACTTCTACTGCCTTGCCTGCCTGCATGATAGCCTGCCAGCTCATGGCAAACTGCGCACTATCTGGAGCCAAAAAATCTATCCAACTTCGCCCCAACCAAAAAGAATTTTCTGTTTCAAAAATTCGTGAGAATTTTTCACTTGCATATACGATTTGGGCTTGCCCGTCTATAAGCAAGTAGGCAGAAGTAGCCTCAAGCACTTGGCGATACAGGTCTAAAGATAATTTTTGCATCATAAATCAGCGTGTGTGAGGTAATAACCAAATACTAAGGGTTACAAAGCTACATTTTTTTTAGATAAAAACAAATCCTAAGACATAATTTTAGTTATTTTGGCTTTGTTTGGCGGGCAGGCAAGTTTGTTAGCTCTGCCCTTGCCTACTGTGTATAAAAAAAATGGAATAAATATTTAGCTGCTTCTGTAAGTACTCGACCACCCCAAAATAGCCTTGAGTTTTTGAGAAGCTATGAATTTGAATACTGTAGAGTCTTTTTTATCCTCAATATGGAACTTACCAAAGTTTTCTAAAGTGATAGGCTCTCTATTTTGCATAGCCTCCAATACAGTATTCACAAAACCGTCTAAAAATTTCTTGGCTGTTTCTTCATCACACGCCATTTTTTGAGCATATCTTTTGACAAAATCCTTGCTTTTGATGGTTTCTTTTTTCATATTTTGACAAATTTAATTGGTGGTTTTTATAGTTCTCGGACAATTTTTGTGGAGAGGTTAAATCTATAAGGTTTTAAAAACCTTATAGATTTGATTATCAATTTTTTACAAGTAAAATATTGATTACGATTGCCTCTCTCCACAAAAATTGCCAGATAAGCATATCTTTCATATCAACCTGAAGCATTTTTGTCTCAAATTTTTCTATATTTTGGGATAAGTTTTTTAGATAGCTGGATAATCATTTTCTGCCCATATTCTGCCCATTGAGCTTGCAAAATACATTCATACACAGCCTTGCCTATGCGCCAATTTCGCATAGTCATTTCAGCATTTTGGTTCTCCTCTATGATTTAACTAATATCCTGAAAAAGTTGCTTTTATGCATTATTTTTGAAAGATATTTATATTTACATCTGCTGATAACAGAAACATAAAATTCATTTACAACAAAGGATTGGCACTATTCTGTAGTTCAAGCCAAATATCTATCAAGGCTAATTTCTCAACCCAAAAATTGATATAATCAATATTCAGAATACCAAATTGTAATTCATACACACGCAAGGCATCTGTCATTTGTTTTTGGCTTCCACCCGATAATTTTGACCAACGCATCTTAGCCAAAATAGTATCTTCAGGACTTGTAACATAAATAGGCATTCCAAAAAAATCTTCTTGGTAACGCCTTTTAAATCTTTCCAAATCAAAAGGTTCATTCGTTAATAACCAAAAATCAACTTTGTTACCTTGTTGAGTATCAATTAGATTAAACATAGATTGATGTTTGATAGCCTCACTGATTGCGTCCTCACTCAAATAAAAATCAGGGGCAGGAAAGAAGCGCATCAACTCATTTATATGTTGTTTGTTCAACATCACAATAATATCCGTATCGTGGGTAGCGCGCGGTTCACCTTGCAAGCTCGACACTACTGAGCCTGTAACTGCATAAGGTATTTTACAAGTGTCCAAAATCTCGATAACTTGTTTTACCAATTCCTGTTGTAGCATAGACTTATTCGTTTGAGATAGATTTCCATTATTTTTTCGGTACTATAGTCAGGAAAGCGTTTTTTAATTCCTTGTAAAAACAACTGTTTAGTCATTTCTGATAGCTCAAAAGCCTTCTGCAAACGCTCTGCTGAAGTCATTTTTTGCAGGGTTTGCAAGTAAATTTGATGATTGGGTTGGGGTTTGAGGTTTTGCATTTTGTTTTACTTGTTTTATTTATTTTTTTGAAAATAAAATTATATTAATTTGAATAGTACCTTTAAAATATTTTACAAATAAGTAAAAAATAAATAAGAACATAATAACAATTATAAGAATAAACCAATAAAAGCAAGTATAGTCCTTATACACCAGTTCAATTTTTGTTTTTCTATGTTCTCCACCTACTTCTTTTAAATTAGTGGTAGCAAAATACTTAATATTATTTTTGTTTTGTTCAATAATTGGTAGTTTATGTATTAAAAATTTTGCAATACTATAAGACCTCAAACAAGCTAACATTTTATTATGTGTGATAAAATAGTTTTTTGTAAATTTCATAACAGTATCTTCGCCATTTAGCACAAATTTTATAGATTCTGTTGTATCGCCTTTGTATTTATATTTATAAGGTTTTTTAATAGGGTTATTGTCTGTTTCGCCTGTGATGTTTATATAAAGTGGATATTCTTTACTTATGTAGGCAGTATTTAAATCACTTTCTATTTTACCTACAGCAAAATTGGCAAATTTGATACTAATAGGACATTTACATTTGGGGTTTTCTATATCATAAGCCCCATCAGGATAGTAGGGAATAGTGTAATTTCTTCTCTCCGTTTGTAATGAAAATTCAAATATGTACTTTATTACTAATCCATAATACTCATATTCAATTTTTGGTTTGAAATCAATTTTTATTGTATCATTTTTAGATATTTTTGAAAAATTTGTTTTTATATCTAAATCTATTTTTTCTTTTACTTTGTTTATTTTATCTTTATTTGCTTTATGATTTTCTGTATTTATTGGTTCGTAGATAGCCAAAATAAGAAAAATAAATAAGCATACTGACAAAGAAGAGGAAATTAAACTTAGAAGTAAGTAGCATATAATTTTTCGTAAATTATTAGTATTATTTTTTTTAATTATTGGAAACTTTACAAGTTCAATATCTGATTTATTATATTCTTCATCTGTAAGTAAATATATTTTCTTTATTTTATAGTATTTTTCCCATTCTGATTTTTTATTTTCTAAAAAATCGTATGCTTTTTCTATATTTTCCTTATTCTCAGTATATTTTACAACCTTATAGTTTCTGTCTATTAGTTTAGGGTTACTAACTAAATATGGGGTATCTGAAAACTCAATAAATGCAATATATTCGTTTTTGTAATTATGTTCCACAAGAAAATTATTTACATATTCGTTTACCTGCTCAATATGCTTTTGCATTGAACCTGAAACATCAATCAAAAAAATATATAAGTTTGGTTTATTTTCCATTATTCTACTTGTTTAAGTGAAAGATTTATTCTGTCTTTTTCGTCTATACTGATGACTTTAGCTATCAGCTCCTGCCCTATATGGAGTTTTTCGCCATTATATTCGAAATCAAAAATATTAGGAATATATTTATTGGCTAATTCTTTTATATATATGCTGGGTTCATTATTATTGTATTCTATTTTTACGAAAACTCTGCTTTTTACTATTTTTTTTATTTTACATTTTACAATACCTCCAACTGAAATTTTATAAAAATCGGAAAAATTAAGATTAAACTCTTTTGCAATACTATAAGCATTATTTAAATCATTATTTGTTACAGCACTTTGGATAATATCATTTATAGTATATTTATTTATTAAATCATATTTTTTATACCAAGAGGCTAATAGCCCCCATTTTTTCAACTCAAATGCTTTTTTAATAAAATCATCAAAATTGAATTCTGACCATAAATTATAAAAATCAATTACTTGCTCTGCAAGCCCTAATTTATTTTTATTATAATAATCTTTTGCGAAAATAAGCATATATTTTTTTAGGCTATCATCATCATAAATCTTGCCTAATTCTTTTAATCTTTGAGGATACAAATCAAAGGTAAAATTTTTAAATATATAATCTATATT
>JAAFJK010000479.1 GCA_013298105.1 Cytophagales bacterium | reverse complement strand
TAGACCTCTTTAACCAAACGCATCTTTCACAAACAGATACAAGATTTTTGGAATTGCCTACTGTTATATTGCAAGATATTGATGTGCAAGCATTTGTAAAACGTCTTGAAGAACCTTTGAAAGATACACTCCTACTCGAACAAGCCCAAGCCGAAGATGAACTCGAGGCTACTTTGGACAATATGGAAAATCAAATTATCCAAAAAGACCGCATAATTGCAGAAAAAGACAATGCGCTTTTAGAACAAAGTCGCGTAATCGCAGAGCTAAAAGCACAATTAAATCAACAAAAAAAGTAAAATTATGAAAAAAATACTTTCAGCTTTTATATTATTTTGCGCTTTAGGAAATGTAGTAAAAGCACAAAACATTTCAAATCAAGATGTAGTGGTTGTTTTTACTAAATTTTCTACAAGTGCAGATATATACAAGGCAGTAGAACAAGTAAAACAACAAGGCGGAAATTTAGAAATAACACACTGCCAACGCAAAAGAAATGGTAAAATCCGTTCTTTGGCAGGAAAAATAGTATTTCCAAATGGTTGCAGTGGTAATTTTATCTCTGCACGTATGAAGCGTGTAATCTTGAAAAGTTCAAACAAAACTGCGTCTATTCGTGCATGAGATAGTTAAAAACTTTAAAAAAATAAGTGCAGAATCGGCTAAATTCTGCACTACATTCGGGAAAAAAGTGAGTAGGTTTATTTTGCTGAACACCTACTTGCTTTCAGTATAGCTATTGAGTAAATTTCGGAACACACACACGAGATATTTACCAATGCCTTTGGTTTCTGTTTTACTTAGGGCAAAGATAATGTTTTTTTTTATGAAATAACCAAATTTTTAAAAATATTTTGATTAAATATTTTTAAGAATCATATTATTACTATCTAAGTTTTTGAAAATCAATACATTAAGTATAAATGACTTTCAACAATTTACTGCCTCAAATAAGAGGCGCGTATGGTTTTTCAAAAAAACATCTTTGTCCCATGTTGTCGCTGGGGTAGGCAAGACGGCTAATCTTGCCTGCCCAAATACACAAAAGCAACAACCAAGAAACGAAAGTCGTGGTATATCGCGTAGCCCCCTGCCCCAAAGGGGAGATTTTATTGTCGTTTCAGAATCAATCAAAAGCATACAACCAAAAAGCTGTAGTTGCGACTTTAGTCGCAATATATTTGAAGCATTGCGACTACAGCATAAATCCATGTTTGGTGTCCCACCAAACATGGACAAGTATCTAAAAAAGTTCAGCAAAGACCTTTAAAACGTCTTTGTGATGTATAACGAAACTACCCTAAAAGACCTCTTGCGAGAGGCACTGCAAGCTGATGGCGGTTTGTCAGTATTTCGATATTATGGCTTTGAGCCAAGCAAAAGACCGCAAAAGGAGAACCCTTTTCGGCAGGAGCGCACTTCTTCCTTTTTCGTAAGCGAAAACAAAGGGAAGTATTATTTCAAAGATTTTGGAGATGATACCTACAAGGGCAATGCGTGGAAATTTGTGGAATTTTACGAAAATACACAAGACAACGCGCTGATTTTTCAAACACTTTGTGGGATTTATGGGCTGGGTTTTGAAGCCTTGCCTACCCGCGCCTTGCCTGCCAAAACCGCGAAAATAGCCCCAAAAACTGAACCCACTTTTGAAAAAGCCCTTGCACAAATCACATTCAGGGATTTTACAAAAGCGGAACTTGAGTTTTGGCAAAAAAAGGGATTTATAGACCAAGAAACCCTCCAAACGAATGGCGTACAGGCTGTAAAAGGCTTTCAGATAGAGATGGAGGCAGGCAAGTTTGCAAAATATGATAATTTACAGTTTGTCTTTAGCTATGAGATAGTGGCAGGCAAGGCGTATAAACTCTATATGCCAAAGCCTGAACACCGCGTTTATGCCAAAGCCAAAACCATTTTCTTGCCTACCCTACAGCCCGCAAAAGCCCTTTTTGGAGAAAATTTTGCGTATCATTTTGGATTGGAAACCTTGAGAAAAGAGCCTTTTATTCTTTGTGGTGGCGAGCCTGACTGCTTGGCATTGAAAAGTATGGGCTACAATGCTATGACGCTTGGAGATGAAAGGGCGCAAATTCCTGCCTACATTTGGGAGGTTTTGAAGCAAAAATGGGGCATTGAAAATCCCCAAACTTACCTGCAAGGCGTGTTGTATGATACGGACTTTACGGGCATCACGCATAGCCGAAAATTGGCAAAGACTATGCAAGTGCCTGCCCTTGTCTTGCCCAAACTCCACCAACAAACCAAACCCGAACAGCCCAAACCCACGCAAAATGACGTTTGCGACTACTTGGGGCTGTATGGCAGAGATGCGACACTTCATGTGGCATTGCACAAGCGTCATGTGCGCACACGAGATTATGCCTTGCCTGCCGTTCCGCGCTTTGAGGTAAAGCGTTATTTGAGTGAACAGGTGGAAGTGTTGGCGGACTTTATCCAAGCGCATAAAAAGGTGCAAATTGATGCAGATACAGGGGTAGGCAAGACTTTTACTGTCCTTGCAGACTTGCCTGCCAGACTGCAAAAAACGGTTCTTTTTGCTGTTCCATTCGCTATCCAAGTGGAACAGATAGAAAACGAATACTCGAAAATCGTAGATGATTTGGTTTGTTTTACAAATCAAGACACGCAGGCATTGAGCGAGGAGGATAAAATGATACTCATGAATCGTCCCGCAGGCAAGGTAAATGTTTGCACGATAGACCGCATCAGGGCAGTTTATGAACGCCTTGAATTGGAACATGGCAATGACATTATCGTGGTAATAGATGAAAGTCATTTGCTCACGTCTGAATATGGCTACCGCATGGGCGCGATTCATGACGTACTTGAGGTATGCAGAAAAGTCGAAAAAGTGGTCTATCTCTCCGCTACGCCTGACTATAGTTTGTGTCGTTTTTCGGGTTTTCAGCTTATCCAATTCCGCAGAACGGAAAATCCTTGCCTGCATATCCGCGCCCTTGACTATGAAGGAAGCGCGAAACAGGCGATTTTGAGGGTTTTAACCTCCCTCCCTAACCCTCCCTCCATTTTGGAGGGAGGGGACAACTTACCCCCTCTCCAACATGGAGAGGGGGCAGGGGGTGAGGTTACGGTTGTCCGCCTAAACAACAAAACCCTCGCTAAAGTCATTGCGAATCTTTTGATAGCGGAGGGGAAATACAAGCCTGAAGAAATAGATTTTGTGTTTAGCGAAAAACGCAGGGGGCTTAGTACGCCTGCCCGCGAAAGTATCGTGCAAGATTCTATGATTCCTGAAGGCGTGCGACTGCTGTTTGTTACGGCTTGTTTTGATTGTGGAATCAATATCAAAAACACGAATATCAAAGAAATCATCAGCTTCGAAACGCAATATACAGACAACTGTTTGGACACATTGAAGCAATTTGTGGCAAGGTTCAGGAATGTAAAAAGTCTGAACGTAACAGTTTGCAAGCCTCTGAAGTACCAAGACTTGCCTGCCCTGAAACCGAAAATCACGCTCTATGAACGCCTCAAACAAGATGCTGAAGCAAAATTGCATCTACTTCCCTATTTGGACGATACGCAACAAAATACGCTGAAACAACCTTTTGCCAAATTGCCTACGTACCTGAAGCATAATCCTGATATATCTGCCATTCATAAACTTATCTTTTGGAACAAGCGCAAAAATAGTTACCAAATCAATTACAATCATATCCGTTTTACGCTCAAAGAATACGAAAGAAAAAATTTGAATAGCCTTGCTTTTTATGAATATCTCCAAACAGAACTCCCTTGCATCACTATAGCGGGGCGCGAAAAACTTGCTAAACCCCTCGAAGAAAAACAAAAGCAACAACTTGCTGACTTTTTGGCATTGGAGAAAAGTATGAAAGAGGGCAGGCAAGGCATTATTACAAATGCTATGCTTTCACAACCTGAACTGTTTTTTGATGCTGTCCACGCCACATACCGCGACCAAAGCCTCAAGGAGAAAATCAAAAAGCATTTTAATACAAGTAATGTGAAAGATGCGCCAAAGTTGGAAACCATATTGAAAAGTCCCAAAAGCCCCAAAAGCCCCCTAACCCCCGAAGGGGGAATAATCGAAAACATCGAGAACTCCCCCTTCAGGGGTTGGGGGGCTTTCGACGAAGAAGTTACGACTTTTGCACACCGCTATTTTTACTTATTGGATTTGCGGATACCCAAAGAAAAAATACCTTGCCTACTGAAAGACTACGCAAGTAGCGTGCAGTTTGGTGAACTCACAAGAACACTGAATAACCAAATCCAACTCCTTGCCTACCAAGAGGCAGGCAAGGACATGGCAAAGCTATCGCCCGATATGCGCAAAGAAGTTGATGCAAAATGGCTACATGACTTTGTGGAAAATGTCCCTGCATGGCACGCTCCTACTTTCGCCCAAAAGAAAAACGAAGCCCTGAACGCCAAACTCCAAGACGCTCAAAACCGCATAGAACACCTCAGAACGGCACAATCGGAAATTGCAGA
>JAAFJK010000366.1 GCA_013298105.1 Cytophagales bacterium | reverse complement strand
CGTATATTGGACAAAATCCTACCCCTTTGGCAAGTAGCTTTAGGGTTTTAAAGTTTGATTTTAGTGGCATAGAAACGCACAATAAAACCTCAAGCCAAGAGGGTTTTAAGTTGTCAGTGCAATCAGCTGTAGAATATTTTATGGATATATATGCTATTTTTTCAACCGAAATACGCCAAGAAATATTAGCACAAAAAACAGCCGCCAATACCATCAAACAATTTTTTCAACAATACAAAAAACAACAAAATATTCCGATTTACCTACTCATAGATGAATATGACCACTTTACGAATGAAATCCTTTGGCGTGATTTAGCAGAATTTCGTACAAGTGTTTCACAAGATGGCTATGTCCGTAAATTTTATGAAAACATCAAAATAGCCACCCAATCAGGCGCGGTAGGAAGGTTTTTCATTACAGGTGTTTCGCCTATGACGTTGGATAGTTTGACAAGCGGGTTTAATATTGTTACACATCTTACACACTCCAAACCATTTCATGACATGATGGGCTTTACGGAGGACGAGGTAGGCAAGTTGTTGGACTTTTGTTTGGAAGATGAGAGCCGCAGGGAAGCTATTTTGCAAGACCTGAAAGCGTGGTACAATGGCTACAAATTTCATGTAGGCACTGAACATACTGTTTATAATTCTAACATGACCTTGTTTTTCTTGCAAGAATTTAAGCAAGAGCAGACATATCCGCGCCTGATGCTTGACCCGAACATCATGCCTGACTATGGCAAGTTGAAAAAGATGTTTGAGGTCGCTAATTTTTTGGGAAATATAGAAATCTTAGCTGATATTTTAGAAAATGGTGCTGTGGAAAGCGAACAGTTATATCAATTTGATTTTATGAAGCCCTTTGGCAAAACGGCTTTTGTGAATTTCTTGTATTATTTGGGCAATTTGACTATCAAAGAGGAACGAAAAGCAGGCAATGGCATCATTTACACCATTCCGAACCAAGTTATCAAAGATTTGTATTGGCAATATTATGCTTACATTTTGCAACAAAGAGCCGAATTTGAATATGAAGAAGATGGCATTCAAGACGCTATTTTCAAAGCCTCTGATGGTCTGATTGAGCCATTTTTGCGTTTGGTGGAAAAGAGCCTGAAGGTGCTATCTAACCGAGATTTTCAGCGATTTGATGAGAAATATGTCAAAATGTTGATGATTGCCTACGCCCATCAGGGCAATGCTTTCTATGTAATTTCAGAGCGCGAAACAAGCAACCGAAAATACATAGATTTGGAGATGTATATTCGCCCCAATAACACCAAAACGCACACACAATATGTCTTTGAAATAAAATACCTAAAAAAAGACGAAGAAAGTAAGTTTGAAAAAGTAAAAGAAGGTGCGAAAAATCAACTCCTTGCCTACCTCCAGACAGATAAACTGCTCCAAAGCAAACGCGACTTACTTGCCTACGTGGTGGTTTTTATGAACGATACACTGCATTGGGAGCGTGTGAATTAAATTAATTTTAAAAATATGAAAAAGAAAGCCAAATATCCCTACGGCATAAGTAACCTTGAAAAGCTCATCAAGGAAAATCACTTGTTTGTGGACAAAACAAATTACATAGCACTTTTAGAAGAAGATGAGAGCTATGTATCTTACCTACGCCCACGCAAAATAGGTAAAAGTTTGTTTGTATCTATTTTGGAATATTACTATGATGTAAATTGCAAAGATAAGTTTCAGGCTATTTTTGGGAATACGTATATTGGACAAAATCCTACCCCTTTGGCAAGTAGCTTTAGGGTTTTAAAGTTTGATTTTAGTGGCATAGAAACGCACAATAAAACCTCAAGCCAAGAGGGTTTTAAGTTGTCAGTGCAATCAGCAGTAGAATATTTTATGGATGTATATGCTATTTTTTCAACCGAAATACGCCAAGAAATATTAGCACAAAAAACAGCCGCCAATACCATCAAACAATTTTTTCAACAATACAAAAAGCAACAAGATATTCCGATTTACCTGCTCATAGATGAATATGACCACTTTACGAATGAAATTCTTTGGCGTGATTTGGCGGAGTTTCGTACAAGTGTTTCACAAGATGGCTATGTCCGTAAATTTTATGAAAATATCAAAATAGCTACGCAATCAGGCGCGGTAGGAAGGTTTTTCATTACAGGTGTTTCGCCTATGACGTTGGATAGTTTGACAAGCGGGTTTAATATTGTTACACACCTCACACACTCCAAACCATTTCATGATATGATGGGCTTTACGGAGGACGAGGTAGGCAAGTTGTTAGACTTTTGTTTGGAAGATGAGAGCCGCAGGGAGGCTATTTTGCAAGACCTGAAAGCGTGGTACAATGGTTATAAATTCCATGTAGGCACTGAACATACTGTTTATAATTCTAACATGACCTTGTTTTTCTTGCAAGAATTCAAACAAGAGCAGACATATCCGCGCCTGATGCTTGACCCGAACATCATGCCTGACTATGGCAAGTTGAAAAAGATGTTTGAGGTCGCTAATTTTTTGGGAAATATAGAGATTTTAGCTGATATTTTAGAAAATGGTGCTGTGGAAAGCGAGCAGTTGTATCAATTTGACTTTATGAAGCCTTTTGGCAAAACGGCTTTTGTGAATTTCTTGTATTATTTGGGCAATTTGACTATCAAAGAAGAAAATCAATATGGCAATGGCATCATTTATACCATTCCGAACCAAGTTATCAAAGATTTGTATTGGCAATATTATGCTTATATTTTGCAACAAAGAGCAGAATTCGAGTATGAAGAAGATGGAATCCAAGAGGCTATTTTCAAGGCATCAGGGGCAAATATCGAACCTTATTTGCGCTTGGTAGAAAAGAGTTTGAAAGTGCTTTCAAACCGTGATTTTCAGCGATTTGATGAGAAATATGTCAAAATGTTGATGATTGCCTACGCCCATCAGGGCAACGCTTTTTATGTGATTTCAGAACGCGAAACAAGCAACCGAAAATACATAGATTTGGAGATGTATATTCGCCCCAATAACACCAAAACACACGCACAATACGTCTTTGAAATAAAATACCTGAAAAAAGAGCAGGAAGGCAAGTTTGAGGAAGTAAAAGAAGGCGCGAAAAATCAACTCCTTACCTACCTCGCAACAGATAAACTGCTCCAAAGTAAACGTGATTTACTTGCCTACGTGGTGGTTTTTATGAACGATACACTGTATTGGGAGCGCGTGAATTAGGCAAGGCACAAGTCCTTGCCTACCTTATTTTACTTCAACTTTTCTAAAATGTTTTTCACGCTTACCTCCTTGCCTACGAGGGCAGGCAAGTCTGCAATCGCTATCCGCACCTGCTCAGTAGTGTCGCGGTAACGCACCGTAACAGTGTTGTCTTCCAGCGTTTGGTGGTCAATCGTAACACAAAGAGGCGTACCAATCAAATCTTGGCGCGTGTAGTTTTGTCCTACAGTAGCTTTTTCTTGATATGTAGCTTCGAAGTCATAGCGCAACATTTCGAAAACTTCGCGTGCCTTTTCAGGTAAGCCTTGCCTGCGTATGAGCGGAATAACTGCCACTTTGATAGGTGCGAGTGCGGGAGGCAATTTCAAGAAAATGCGTGTTTTCTCCACACCATTGGCATCAACTCCTTTTTCTTCAGTGTAGGCTTGGCAGAGCGTAGCCAAAAATAAGCGGTCTGCGCCAATAGAAGTTTCGACTACATACGGTACATAACGTTGTTTGTCTTTTTCTTGCACATCTTCATCAAAATACTGCATTTTGGTTTTTGAAAGTGCCTGATGACTGCCCAAATCGTGGTCTGTACGCGAGTGAATACCCTCCAATTCTTTGAAACCAAACGGAAATTCATATTCAATATCGAGTGCGGCATTGGCATAAAAGGCAAGTTTGGTATGGTCGTGGAAGCGCAATTTTTCGGCAGGCAAGCCAAGTGCTTGTAAGAATTTCATGCGTTTTTCTTTCCAAAAATCATACGCCTCTTTTTCGGTATTGGGGCGCACAAAATATTGCATTTCCATTTGCTCAAACTCGCGCATACGGAAAATAAACTGCCTTGCTACAATTTCGTTACGGAAAGCCTTGCCTATTTGGGCAATGCCAAAGGGGATTTTCATGCGCCCTGTTTTCTGCACATTTAGGAAGTTTACAAAAATGCCTTGAGCCGTTTCGGGGCGCAAATATATCTTATTTGATTCGTCTGCTACCGCGCCCATCTCTGTAGAAAACATCAGATTGAATTGGCGCACTTCTGTCCAGTTGCTTGTTTTGGACACTTCACAAGTAATTTTAGTGTCTAAAATAAGTTGCAAAAGTTCTGCAAAATCTTCTTTTGCGAGTAGCGCGTCCATATCAGCGAGCAGTTTATCCGCTTCAGCTTTCTTGCCTTCCGCTTCGAGTAGTTCTGCTTTTCGCTCAATCAAGTGGTCGACACGATAACGCTTTTTAGAATCTTTGTTATCAATCATAGGGTCGCTAAAGCCGTCTATATGCCCTGATGCTTTCCAAATAAGCGGGTGCATAAAGATAGCGGAGTCGATGCCTACCACGTTCTCGTTGAGTTGTGTCATGGCTTTCCACCACAACATTTTTAGGTTATTTTTGAGTTGCACGCCATTTTGCCCATAATCATAGACAGCTTGTAAGCCGTTATAAACTTCGCTGGAAGGGAACACAAAGCCGTATTCTTTGGCGTGGGCGATAATGGTTTGGAGGTCTGCCATTGTAGAGTAAAGGGTAAAAAGGTGGAAGGGTAAGTGGAGTTGAAAACTGTAATTGCGACTTTAGTCGCTTCCACAAAAATTTTCAGAGAACCATAAATCCGTGCAAAAATAAGTATGTTTTCTTGAAAAACAGTAGTTTTATCTTAGTTCTCTACAATATTTTACCTTACCTTATTGTGTACTTCTACAAAAGCGTGTATATTTGCTACATGGAAAACACAAAACAACTCACTATAGCCGAAAAATACGCTGAACTTCAGCGCAAAAACGAAGAGGCTTTGCTGGGCGGAGGCGAAAAGCGCATCGAAGCCCAACACAAAAAAGGCAAACTTACTGCCCGTGAGCGCGTCATGCTGTTGCTTGATGAAGGCTCTTTTGAGGAAATAGGCAAGTTTGTGATGCACAGATGCAAAGATTTTGGTTTGGATAAAGAATATTATTTGGGTGATGGCGTTATCACAGGCTATGGGACAGTGCAAGGCAGGCTTGTGTATGTGTTTTCACAAGATTTTACGGTTTTTGGAGGTTCTCTTTCAGAAACTTATGCCGAGAAAATTTGTAAAATCATGGACTTAGCTATGCGAAATGGCGCACCCGTCATTGGGCTAAATGACTCAGGCGGGGCGCGTATCCAAGAAGGGGTAGTTTCGCTGGCAGGGTATGCTGATATTTTTTACAAAAATACTTTGGCTTCAGGGGTAGTACCTCAAATCTCTGCTATTATGGGACCATGTGCGGGTGGGGCGGTTTATTCGCCTGCCATTACAGACTTCATTATGATGGTTGAGAATACTTCCTATATGTTTGTAACAGGTCCCAAAGTCGTAAAAACTGTTACAAATGAAGAAGTTACGTCAGAAGAACTCGGAGGCGCAAGCACACACAGTACTAAAAGTGGCGTAACTCATTTTTCGGTGGCAAATGAGTTAGAATGTATCCAACTTATCAAAAACTTACTGGGCTATATGCCTCAAAACTGCGAAGATACAGCTCCCGCCCTTGCCTACGCACCGCAGGCAAGTGAAAAAAGAGAAGTACTGGATACCATCATTCCTGAAAATCCCAATCAGCCTTACGATATGCGTGAGGTCATAGAAGGAATCATTGATGAAGGCTCTTTCCTCGAAGTGCATAAGAATTTTGCTGAAAATATGGTAGTGGGCTTTGCGCGGTTGGCAGGCAAGTCTATAGGCATTGTGGGCAATCAACCTGCTGTTTTGGCGGGTGTCCTGGACATCAACGCAAGCACCAAAGCGGCACGTTTTGTACGCTTTTGTGATAGTTTTAATATTCCTTTGCTGGTCTTGGAAGATGTGCCTGGATTTTTGCCGGGTACAGACCAAGAGTGGCATGGCATCATCACGCATGGCGCAAAGTTGCTATATGCTTTTTGCGAAGCCACTGTACCGCGCATCACTGTCATCACGCGCAAAGCATACGGAGGTGCATACGATGTAATGAACTCCAAACACATTGGCGCAGATATGAATTATGCATGGCCTACAGCCGAGATAGCCGTCATGGGGGCAAAAGGTGCTTCTGAAATTATCTTCAAAAAAGAGATAGACGAAGCCGAAA
>JAAFJK010000696.1 GCA_013298105.1 Cytophagales bacterium | reverse complement strand
GAAGCGTGGGCAGGCAAGGGCGATATAACGGTACGCTCTGCCTATAGGATTGCACAAGCCTTCTTGACAGATGAACCTAAAAATCAGCACATTCGCTTCGTTGAGAAAACAGGCAGTGAAAATGATACACAGACAGGCGAGTGGGGCTTGTATGAAAGTACGGAAGGGGTGGCTGATACCATTACGCTGAATAGCCTCTGTAAAATAAACTCTACAGACTTGCAACAAAATACGCAGACAATCTTGCAAGAAATCCAAGACATAAAAGAAGTCCTCAATGCAAAAAAAATACTCCCTGTTGTGGTTTTGGCGAGTACATGGCAAGACTACCAAACCTTGCCTGCCGATATACCTATCCCATGGCAGTATTATGGAGAAAGTCCTGCAGAGTGGAAGCCTTACCTGTGCGATAATATAGAAATGCTTTTGCAGGAATTTGAAAAGAAATCGAACTTGCCTCTGAAAGTGTATTATATCAATCGCTTTGAGATGGGAGATGATGAATGGGAAAATAACTTCAGGCAAGATGTTTGCCCACAAGTTATTTGTGTAACAGATGCTTTCGCCCTGAATTTCAAAGAAAACTACGACTTCGCTATGCTCTTTAATCGATGTCCTGTAGGTGGTTTTTTGGTGCCTGTTTCTGCTACATTCACGCAAGCGCAAAAGCAACATAGCAAAGACAAATTCAAAGACTTTAAAGAGCTTCGCACTTCTTGGCAAACAAAGTTCAACAAACCGTATCTTTTTATTGACTTGGATATTCCACACAAGTTTTTGCTTTTCAGGCGATTGGCTGATATAGCGTTCAAACATTTGGAATTTGAAACCAAGATTTCAAATGACCATTTAAATGTGGCTTTGGAACAAAAAAATACCAAAGTAAGCAAATCTCAAGATTTATAAAAAAGCCCCAGCCCCCATCTAAATTCGTAAATATACATGATTTATACATTTTATTCATACAAAGGCGGCGTAGGAAGGTCGCATTTATTGGCAAACTTGGCGAGCTACCTGTGTTATTACAGGAAGCGCAGAGTCTTGTTGATAGATTGGGATTTGGAGGCACCAGGACTGCATTTTTATTTTGGCAAAAAAGACAAAGACATCACAACCAAGGGACTGATAGATTTATGCGAACACTACATACAACAAGCTGAAAATGCCTCGCCCGAAAATCCTTTGACAGAAAACGATTTGCTTTTTCCAAACGAAGACTACCTTACTAACTTAGTTACAGCCAAAAACGGAGGCAAAATAGACCTTCTGCCTGCCACTACATACGAACAGGGCTATCATAACCACATCAACGCTTTTGATTGGATTGATTTTTATGACAATAAAACGGGCAATGTCTATCTTGTTTGGTTGCAAGAGCAACTTAGAAAAGCGAAATATTATGATTATGTATTCATAGACAGCAGGACAGGGCAGAACGATTATTCGGGCATCTGCAATGTACTGATGCCTGATATGAATATCGTTGTAGTCGCGCCCAATGTCCAAAACTATGAAGGCGCAATCAAAATGACAGACCGCATTTTGAATGCCACCTACACGAAAGAAAACAGGAAAGACAAGGCGTTTATTTTGCCTATCCTCTCGAAAGTAGATAATTTTTTTGGGGAACGTGCAGACGAATGGAAAGCTAAGTTTGTGGATTATTTTGCGTTCACGATACCGATTTTTGAAGAAACTCTAAAACCTTTCAGCAAAGAAGTGTTGGACATCATCTTAAGCAAAACTATCCTGAACTACAATGCCGAGTTTGCGATGGGGGAACGTACCTATTTTACTGAAGAAGCTCCCGATTTGAAAGCGAGCAGTTACCTGAAAAACTTTGAGAACATAGCTGTAGAGTTTTTAGAGGAGATGCACGAGGCAGGCGAGATAAGCATCAATAAAATAGTGGGCGATAAGATGATTCCTATGTACCTAAAGCTCATCAAAGAAAATATGCTTTTGGATTTTGCTTATTTTGGGTTGGGCAATGCCTACGCTGGATTACAAAACTATACAGAGGCAATCAAGAACTACCAAAAAGCCATAGAAATAAAGCCTGACAAACATGAAGCATGGTATAATTTGGGAATTGCGCACTATGACTTAAAAGACTATGCCCAAGCTATCCTTGCCTACCAAAAAGCCATAGACATCAAACCTGACTACCAAAAAGCATGGAATAATTTGGGAAATGCGCACTCTGCTATGCAAGACTATGCTCAAGCTATCGATGCCTTCCAAAAAGCCATAGACATCAAACCTGACGACCATGAAGCATGGTATAATTTGGGAATTGCGCACTATGACTTAAAAGACTATGCCCAAGCTATCCTTGCCTACCAAAAAGCCATAGACATCAAACCTGACTACCAAAAAGCATGGAATAATTTGGGA